>NZ_JAUBUY010000080.1:0-19851 GCF_036705565.1 Microcoleus sp. AT8-B5 | reverse complement strand
TTGCCCAAAAATAGCTCAAAACCTCTGCCCTAGTATTTTTGGGTATTTATACTCATTGCAAAAGTGACACGCTCCCGGTTGAAACCCCTGTCTAATAGCTAAAGTCCTCTAAAAGAGGACTCAAGAACTCATCAGTCCTCTTTTAGAGGACTTGCGCTTTGAGGCAGGGGTTTCAACCCCTGCCGGACTGTCGGTTTGATGTTAAAATGTTTACAGGATTTACCCACGCGGTGTGAGAGAAAGTATTTAAGCGGGATTTGATATTACTCAACAATCGCCCCATCTAAGCTGGTTTTTCTTAAGTCTGTTCTGGCTAAATTTGCACCTCTTAAATCCGCACCTGTTAAACAAACATTGCTTAAATCTGCATAACTCAAATCCGCACCTCTGAGATTAGCATCTGATAAATTTGCTCCCGATAAGTTCGCCCTCACCAGTTGCGATTTACTCAAATTGCTGCCACTCAAATTTGCTGCTGACATCTGTACCGCCATTAAGTTTGCTTTGCTTAAATTACTGCCGCTGAGGTTAGCCAAATTTAATTTAGCATAACTCAAATCAATGTTTTCCAAGCAAAGTTCGCTCAATTGCGCGCATCGCAAGTTAGCATTAATAAAAAACCTGTCTCCAATTCCATAACGGCGCAGCAATTCGTCAACTGCAAGCCGAATTAAAACCGGTTCGCAAGTATTTTGGTAGCACCACGATGTCTCCAGCAAACGGGCGGCTGCTTCAATTGCTACCTTGTCGGATTTAGGGAGGACTAAACTATTGCACCCATCCCACTCACCGTTGAGCATGAATGCCATCTCAGAAGCTGCTACAATTGAGTCGCATAACAAAACGGTTTCTGGTTTGGGTTGCAGCCAGTTCATTAAGGCGATCGAACTCTTGTTTTTCACTGTTGATTCAGGATTTGTTGGTATTTCTTAATTATAGGTAAAATTATTGAAAACATTATGCACAAATTTGCGGCGGCTTCGGAGACTGAATTAATTGTATTTGGTGCAGCGAGACCTGGATATCGCGATGCAGAAATTGCTGAGTGGATTGAATTTATGCAGGGGCACAATATCAAGCAAGTTTGCTGTTTGCTTCCCGATTCCCAACTCATCCGCTACGGGGACTTACTGGGAACGTATCGGAATATCTTTGGGTGCGATCGAGTTTGCTGGGCTCCGATTGCCGATTTTGAATTGGTAGATAGGGATATTTTGCTCGATCGCATATTACCATTTTTGGCATCTGCAAATAGCAAAGGCGAACGGGTCGTAGTTCACTGTTCTGGGGGGATCGGACGTACAGGACAGGTTTTGGCTGCTTGGTTGGTTAGCGGGCGGGGATTATCTAACAAACAGGCGATCGCAGCAGTAAAAAAAACTGGTAGAAATCCCTATGAAGCCGTGTTTGCTGCTTTGTTCAAAGGTCGAAACCCTTGGCAAGTTGCCGGAGAACTTAATGCTCTTTTAGATGATGGTCGTCCTGTTATATGAACTCCGGTTGCACCGTTAGTTAATTAACAGTTAACAGTTAACAGTTAACAGTTAACAGTTAACAGTTGACCAAATGCCAAATGCCAACTGCCAACTGCCAACTGACTAATCAGTTGTACTAACGTGGTCAATTCTCTCTAATTGCCAGAGAATTTGGTTGCCCTCGCGCCGCACCCGCGACACTACCCAATTTCGCCAAACCCAGTTGTCTCCACGACTGGTGACAGCGCTGGCATTTACATCCATCAAATCAGCCAGTTCAGAACTGGTAATCAAGTAGCCTTTCGTCGCAACCTCGTCGGCGATGTGCAACGTTTCGATCAGATTGCGGAGGTCCTGAACCCTCACCTCGCGGGGCAAGTTCTCCAGGGTATCGGCAGTTGAATCCATCATGGTAGAGTTGGAGATCGGAAGGTCAGAAGTTATGACATAGGATTCTATCGTTTTGTTACCAGTTACGTCCGTTTCTTCCGAAACAATTGTGTTGTCAAAGCGTAGGGGCGGTGCCCCCGTGCCCGCCCCGGCCTCGTCTCCCGTTGGTTTCTGCTGTTGCAGTTCGGGAGTGAGATTGTGCGAGAAGCTGCGGGCGATTTCATCGCATCTGTCGTTGTAGAAGTCGCCGGAGTGGCCGCGGACGTGTTCCCACTTGATTTGCCGGGAATTCAGCTTGTCTAGCAGATGCCAGAGGTCTTGGTTGACAACATCTTTGCCCGTTGAGGTTTTCCAGCCTTTATTTTTCCAGCCTTGAATCCATTTAGTGATGCCGTTTTTAACGTATTCACTGTCGGTGTAAACGGTGACTGGTTCGGTTTGACCGGAATTGGCAAAAAATTCCAGCGCAGCGACGGCAGCCTGCATTTCCATGCGGTTGTTAGTGGTTTGGGGGTCTGCACCTCCGAGTTCGTGACACTTGCCGTCGGCGAAACAAACTACTGCACCCCAGCCGCCGGGGCCTGGGTTGCCGGAACAAGCGCCGTCTGTGTAGAGGCTTTTGATTTTGGGAGTTGTCATGAGCGAATTAATGTGTAATTTACAGGTAAGTTGTTTGCAAGTGCGATAATTAAGGCAATTGAGATAGTTTTACTTAGTGCTATGAAAAATGCCAACTTAAAGATTAAAAAGGTTGCGCTATTTATTTGTCCGTTTTCTTTGTTAATTTTTAATACTTTCGCGCAAGCACAGCCCATAGTGCCTGCTGCTGACGGTACGGGTACTGTTGTCACCCCGATCGGCAACCGCTATGATATCAACGGCGGCAGTTTGTCGGGAGACGGCGCGAATCTTTTTCACAGTTTTGGGCAGTTTGGCTTGAATCAAGGTCAAATTGCTAATTTTCTGACTAATTCGGCTATTCAAAATATATTAGCTCGAATTGCTGGCGGGGACGCTTCGCTAATTAACGGTTTAATTACTGTCACGGGCGGCAATTCTAATCTTTTTCTAATTAATCCTGCGGGGATTGTGTTTGGCCCGAACGCGAGTTTGAATGTGCCGGCGGCTTTTACTGCAACTACTGCTACTGGTGTCGGTTTTGGTTCAAATTGGTTTAATGCTGCGGGTATAAATAATTTTAGCGCGTTGGTGGGTACGCCAAATGCTTTTTATTTTAGTCCGGGTGTACCAGGAAGTATTGTTAATGCTGGTAATTTAGCGGTGACTCCTGGGCAAAATTTGGCTTTGCTTGGCGGTACGGTTGTTAGTACGGGGCAGTTGTCGGCTGCGGGCGGGCAAATTACTGTTGCTGCTGTTGGGGGAGATAATGTTCTCCGCATTAGTCAACCGGGGCATTTGTTGAGTCTGGAAATAGCAACGGGCGGAAATTTTGGTAGTTTTCAACAGACTTTGAATCCTATTTCTTTGCCGCAGTTGCTGACAGGTACTGGGCAAAATCAGGCTGCGGGTGTTGCGGTTGCGGATGACGGTTCTGTGCGGCTTGTGGCTTCTGGTTTGCAGGTGAATTCTGGGGATGTGGCGATTGCTGCTAATGTGTCTGGGCTACCGCAGTTGAATGCGGGAAGTGCGAATTTATGGGCTGCGGAAAATCTCTCGTTAGCGGGCGCTAGGCTGCAAACTGCGGGGGATTTGAGTTTGCTGGGTGGGGATGCGGTGCGGGTCAGGGACAGCGCCCAGAATCCTTTTTTGGCGAAGGCTGGGGGTAATTTATACATTCAGGGATCTCGCACGATCGACATTCTCACTCAAAATGCGATCGGCGGCTTATCTCTTCCCCCGCAATTCCAAAGCGGCGGCAATTTGAGTTTGGTTAGCAACGGCGTTATTTCGGGGGATTCCCACTTTGTTTCTGGTGGCAATTTTTCGATTCGCAATTTGTCGGGAATGCCGGGAAACTTTGTCAGTTTATTTGACCCGATTATCAGTTCGGAAGGAGATGTTTTCTTTGGAGATTATACCGGAGTTTCGCTGAAAGTCGAGGCGAGGGGGAGCATTGTTGCCGAGGATATTACAATTACCGGCCCCGATATTGCATTGGGTAGGGAAAATGTGAGTGGCGATCCAGATATTGCTATTTTAACCAGCAGTCCGGCTTTAATTCTGCGGGCGGGAGTGCAAAATTTGGCTAATTCTCCTAATGTTCCTAATTCTCCTACGGATACTCCGGGTGATAATGAACAACCTAATCCTTTAGGTGACGATGCAATATTTACTCCTGCGTCTATTTTATCGAATAATTTGATTTCTATTGAAAATATTTCGGCAGGCGGGCCGGTGATTTTGTCAGCGCCGGGAATTATCGCAACTAGAGATATTAATGGCGGTCAAATTAATCTCGAAAGCAGGGAAGCAGGAGTGGTAGTTGGGGGCAGATTAACGTCTAGTTCGACAATTAATATTCAAGCTAATGACAATATTATATTGACAAGTGACATTTCTCGTGCTGATATCAACGGCAGTATTAGTCTGAATACTGTTCGAGGCAATATAGTAACAGGGTCGATCGATACTGGGACTTCCGGGGCGATCGCACTCAGAGCTTTTGGCAATGTGAATTTTGGGACTTTGCAGGGGTCTAATGTTGATATTACCAGTAACTCCGGTGAATTGGGAGTTGTGACTGATGCCAATACCATTGTGCCTAATACTACACCAGTCAATATCACAGCAACTGAGAATATCAATTTGACAGCTTTGAGGGACTTAACGGTAGGCAATCTCACCGCTGCGACTGTCAATGCTAGCAGCAATGGGAGTGTTAATACGGGGGCAATCGCTACGAATGGAGATGTCAGACTTTTGGCAGGACAGCAAATTACAGCAGGGACAATTAATGTCAATCCTACCACCAGCACAGACGGAAGCAATCGCATTCCTACAGTAAATTTGAATGCCCAAACTAATATTAGAGTTCTATCGATCGATGCTGGCACTGGCACTATTGCTTTGAGAGCATCCAGCGACTTAAATGCAGTGAATTTGCTAGGAGGAGCAGTTGAGGTCAATAGCGATGGGGGAAAAATTGCGATCGGCAATACTACATCCCTTGGTAACATTAATGTAACAGCTTTAGGCGATATAACTTCCGGAAATTTGCAGGGAGTGGGAGTGAATGTCAATAGTAACTCTGGAACAATTCAAACTGCAAATACCACAGCCACTGGGAATATTAATGTAACAGCTTCTGGCAATGTAAGTTCCGGAAATTTGCAGGGAGAGAGAGTGAATGTCAATAGCACTAGCGGGAATCTGCAAATGACCAACATCACTGCAACAGAAAATATCACTTTCAGAGCGTTAGACAATGTGAATACGGGGAATTTGCAGGGAGTCGCTGTTGATGTTAATAGCAGTAGGGGAAGTGTCAGCACTGGCAATATAAATGCTGCGGAAATTGTGAGTATTTTAGCCGCAAACGAAATCACAATAGGGCGAATAAATGTTAATCCTGTTGTTAGGGTCGATCGCACTTCTACAGTAAATCTTAACGCTCAAAATGATATCAGCGTTGCATCCATAAATGCTCCGGGCGGTAATGTTGAGCTCGCAACTCCGGGTTTAGTTCGAGTGACGGGTACTTTTGGCCAAAACGGCACTCCTGTTAGCATCTCGACTCTTGGCGACACTCAAGCGGGTACAGTTACGATCCGCCACGGCGGCGGTGATGTCAATCCGCCGATACCTTTTGCGGTGGGAGATGCGACGACTAACGGTACTGCTGGGGCGATCGCCAGCAATGCTTCAGGTACGATTACTCAAGGGCGATCGTTCATAAATTCTTACACTCAAGGCAATAGTGCGATCGTAACTACCAATCAACCAACAAATCCCGACAATCCCAATAATCCGAATAATCCGAATAATCCGAATAATCCGAATAATCCCAATAATCCCAATAATCCCAATAATCCTAATAATCCCAATAATCCCAATAATCCTAATAATCCCAATAATCCCAATAATCCCAATAATCCTAATAATCCCAATAATCCCAATAATCCCAATAATCCCAATAATCCCAATAATCCCAATAATCCTAATAATCCCAATTCGCCGCCAATATTACCAAGGGATAGATTTGCATTAGATAGAGGGCGATCGCTTTTCCCCGATCCCAACCAACCCTTTAGCCGCCAACAGCGGCAGAATCAAAACAGAATATCGCGAGATATAGGAAAACCCGGAGAAAGGATGCCGCGCGAAAGGATGCAATTTCCCAGAGAAGTGAGAAATTTCATCAATTCAAATATCCTAGATTCAGTTATTCAGTCAGCATTTCGCGGCGACATCGGCAGGAATTTGGAGACAGGCCAAATATCGGAAGCTTTGTCTCTGCTGGACAAATCTTTCAGCCAAGAATTCGGGGAATATTTAGGCATCAACATCAGCAACGAGTTGGTATCCCCAGAGGAAATTCAAAAAAAGTTAGAATCAGCGGGTAAAGAAACCGGCACAAAACCCAGCTTAATTTATCTATTCTCGCAGCCCGAAGAATTAAATTTAATGCTGATCACTTCTTGCGGTGAAGTGGTTCACAAAAGTGTGCCGTCAGCGAACCGACAAGAACTTCTGAAAGTTGTAAATGAGTTCAGGGGTGAGATTACCAAACCGGGGGTGCGGGCTACTACGAGTTATCTACCATCTTCCCAACAGCTTTATAAGTGGATGATTGGGCCTTTAGAGGACAGTTTGAAAAAGTGCGAAACGGATACTATTTCCTTTGTTGTCGATCGAGGTTTGAGAGGTATGCCCTTTGCTGCTTTGCACGACGGACAGCAATTTTTGGTGGAAAAGTACAATCTCAGCCTGATGCCCAGCATTAATTTAACAGATACCCGCTACGTCGATCTCAGAAATTCTCAAGTTTTAGCAATGGGTGCCTCGGAATTTTCCGAGTTGAATCCTTTGCCTGCGGTTCCTGCAGAAATAGCCGCTATTTCTAGAGAGTGGCCGGGAGTTAGTTTTCTGAATGAGGATTTCACTTTGGAGAATTTGAAGCGACAGCATCAAAGCCGGCCTTTTGGGATTATTCACTTAGCTACTCACGGCGAATTTCGACCTGGAGTACCGAATAATTCTTTTATTCAGTTGTGGAATAGTCGGCTGCGACTGGATCAATTACGGGATTTGAGATTGAATGATCCGCAGGTGAATATGTTAGTTTTAAGTGCTTGTCGGACTGCGGTGGGAGATGCACAGGCCGAGTTGGGTTTTGGGGGTTTGGCGCTGCAAGCGGGGGTGCAAACGGCTTTGGGAAGTTTGTGGTACGTGAGTGATGAAGGTACTTTGGGATTGATGAGTGAGTTTTACCAGCAGTTGAAGACGGCGCGAATTAAGGGGGCGGCGCTGCGACAAGCGCAAATTGCGATGTTGCGGGGAGATGTGCGTTTGGAGGGTGGCCGATTGCGGGGTTTGAGTCGGGGTGAGGGGGTGGAGTTGCCGGCTTCGCTGCAAGGGTTTGCGGATTTAAAGTTGTCGCATCCTTATTATTGGTCGGCTTTTGTGATGATTGGGAGTCCTTGGTGATGGGTGATTAGTGATTAGTGATTTGTTATTAGTGGGATATTAATGGTTTTTCGGGAAAAGTCGATCGCCCGCAAGCAAGCAAGTTCCGAGTGCGATCGGCCTGTTCACTATTTTTTATGCCGAGTCCGCCACCACCCGATCGCTTGATATCGTTTCCGATTGCACCGGAATTATTATATAGAGAACACGGCGCCCGGCCAATTTGTGTCAACTTAAATCGTCAGTCCGCCAGTCCTCCCGCCCGCCCGCCAGTCCGCCAGGGAATGAATTCCCTGGCTAATAGCTAAAGTCCTCTGAAGAGGACTAATGAGTTGAAAAATTCTTCTTCTCAGTCCTCTTAAGAGGACTTTAGCTTTGAGGCAGGGGTTTCAACCCCTGCCGGACTGCCGGACTACTCAACCAAAGCCTGCCGCTGAGCCTCCAACAATTCCTGAATTCCAGTTTCTGCCACATCCAAAATTTGATTTAACTGACTCCGGCTGAAACTTCCCTCTTCCGCAGTTCCCTGAATTTCGATGATATTCAAATCTCCATTCATTACCACATTACAATCAATTTCAGCCGCCACATCTTCCAGATAATTCAAATCTAAAAATGGCTCCCCTTCCAAAAGTCCCACAGACACGGCCGCCACTTGGCGAATCAAGGGCGATCGCACTAAATCACCTTTTTGTACCAACTTGTTCAAAGCGTCAGCCACAGCCACAAACCCGCCAGTAATTGAAGTCGTGCGAGTCCCAGCGTCCGCTTGCAAAACATCCGCATCGACAAGTATTGTGCGTTCTCCCAATAGTTGCATATCCAAGCACGATCGCAAACTGCGCCCAATCAACCGCTGAATTTCTTGAGTCCGTCCCGATAATTTCATAAATTCCCGCTCTTGTCGCTGCGGCGTAGATCCCGGCAACATTCGGTATTCCGCTGTCAGCCAACCTTGTCCGGTATTCTCCAGAAATCTAGGCACTCCCGGCTTGATTGTAACGCTGCAAAGTACCTGAGTATCGCCACTTTTCGCGAGCACGGAACCGCTAGCAAATTTGGTAAACTGTCGATCGAAACTAATCGGACGAATTTGATTTGGTAGTCTGCCATCTGGACGTTGGAAAGACATAATATTTAGGTGATTGGTAATAGGTAATTAGGCATTAAAACTTTAAAAGTTGGTATTAATATTCCGGTTTTTTTGATGCGGTAAATATGCAGTCATTCAATCTAAAATCTACTAAAATCTAAAATCCTATAATGATTTGCTCTTAGCCTCGATTAATTTGAGAATATCCTGCTGGACTTGTTGTGGAGATTGAGCGCCATCAATAGTTAACAGTTTGTTGCGGTATTCGTAATACTCTAAAAGAGGAATAGTGCGTTCGTGGAACAAATCCAGCCGACGCTGTAATATTTCAGGATGGTCATCCGATCGATCGCGCTCGATCGACCTACTCAGCAAAACCTCGATCGGCACTTTCAGCCAAACGGCCCAATCTAGCTCCTGCGCCAAATCCTCTAATAAAAAATCCAACTCCTCAGCTTGAAAAGCCGTTCGCGGATAGCCCTCCAACACCCAGCCATTAAAGACATCCCACAGCAGCAGTCGGCGGCGAAAGAATTGAATCATAGTTGCGTCGGGAACTAATTCCCCTCTTTCGACATAAGACACCGCCAGCTTGCCTAAATCTGTGTCTTCTGCGATCGCCTCCCGTAGAATGTCCCCCACAGCCAGCAAAGGAAGGCTCAAATTGCTGCACAGTAGTTCAGCCTGAGTTCCCTTTCCCGCTCCTGGCCCTCCCAGAATCACCACTCTCACAGTCCCTGCTCCTAGTGCCGCGACATTCAAATTTTACGCGATGTGTGTACCTTTTCTTCAAAGCCCTGGACGCCGCAAGACTCTCATCACCTTGGTTTTTCACCCTATAACTGTATAAATGTCAAGCTCCACGCCGTATTTTGGTAAAAAACCCCGTTTCTGCCTAAGTGCTAATTGAGTTCAAAAATCGAACAAACGACTGCGAATGCCACTGCCGCGAGCTTTTGACAACTTGTATATATAGTGTTTGATCCGATGTGCACTCGGCCCCGTACACTATATATTGTCAAGCAGGCTTCAGCCACGCCAAGGTCGGAGCTGCACTCAAGACTTAGTTGCTGATTAAATATTGCCCTATGGTTGCTCAGTTACAAACCCCTAAACTCAATTTAACCCACAGCTTGCCCTACACAGTTCAAGGGCTGGTGCAAGTCTTTACAGGCCCGCACCGCTGCTTTTTTACCAGTGTCATGGCTCAGGCCCTCAGAATTGCAGGACAGGGAGCTCCCGTGCTAGCGGTGCAGTTCCTCAAAGGGGGAATTAATCAAGGGCACCAGCATCCGGTGCGGCTGGGGCAAAATTTAGATTGGATGCGCTGCGATTTGTCACGCTGTATTGAGAATGCCGATCTAGATGAGCTGGAGACGCGATCGATCGAACAATTGTGGCAGTATGTTCAAAATGCGGTGCGTGAAGGTCGTTATGCCTTAGTTATTCTCGATGAATTGAGTTTAGCGGTTAATTTGGGCTTGATTCCCGAAGCCGAAGTGGTGGCATTGATTGACAACAAGCCCCATCATTTGGATATGATTTTTACCGGGCCATCGATGCCCCAAAGAATTTTGGATGTTGCCGACCAAATTACGGAAATTCGCCGCAGTTAAGGACAATGATTCAATTTGCGATCGCCTGTTTAGCGATCGCATTTTTTATGTAAAAAAACAGTATCAAAAAAAAAGAGGCGATCGCTTAGCTCAAAGAGCGATCGCACGCTGATCAATTTACCAGCGACGTTACGCTTGAACTACCGGATCGAAGACAACACTCAATCGATCTGCCGGCACCATCCGCTTGAGAATTTTCAAGTGACCGTCTGCATCAGACCAACTGCGAAACTCACCCACAACCACCTTTTCCACATTTGGAAGCGAGCGAACTATAGTCCACGGCTTGAGACGTTTTTCTTGCAACATACTAGATAAATCTCCTTGGTAAATTGGAGCCAAAGCCAGTCCCCCTCGTTGGCCACGACCGAAGACTGGCTTTTGACTTTGCAAACTTGCCCTTCTCTAAGAACATAGCACAAAAAAAATAGTTTGGGATTATATCTTATTTTTCGCTTTTTTTAGAGCTACTTTTTACAGAACAGATGATTAAACTCCACACTTATTAACTCTTTAATTCCCAACTCAAAACTATTTAATGACTAACACTTCGACTTCGCTTGGGGTGCAGCCTCACTAATAAATTCTGCCTTCTACCTTCTACCTTCCTTTTACTGAGATATTGCACCATTCTCAATAAGTTTTTTATGAACAGGCTTTCCGGCCTGTTCCACAAGAAAATTCACTCTTTGTGGAACAGGCCGAAAAGCCTGTTAAGCGAGAATAGTGCAAGATGTGAGTTTTACAAATCCCGCCGCGACAGCAGAAACCAGATCCCACCCAAACCCAAAACACCGCACAAAACCCCGCCTTCCCACCCAAAAACAGTCCCCCCCGGCAAATGTCCAGGCTTTGCTTTAGAAGAAAAATTCAGCTCCGAATAGTATACCCACTGGCTGTTAACCCGCCAGCCCACTCGATCGCCAAACTTCTCCCAAACTGTAGCATCATAAACACCAGGCTTTCCCCCCAACTTGAGCCACAAACCCTTTTGCACAGAAAAACCGAATCTGCGGTGACTGTGCCGCACCCAAAGTCGATCGATAGTCTGCAAATCCTTAGCTGGAAACTTCCTAATATCTTCCTCACTCAAATAACCCCGTGAATTTTGCTGCATCACCTCCAGCATTTTCACAGAAGTTTCCTCATCAGCACCACGCCAATTTTTAGCAGCCAGCAGCCTTGCCAAGTGAGAATAATCAATACCTTTTTCTGAGTCTAAATTCACAGAAATTAACAGAGTATCAGTCACAGGTTGAGTCGGAACCGAAGGACTAACAACAGTTGCCTGCTGCGACTTTTCCAGCACGGGGACAACAACAACAGGAGGTTTTAAAGCATCCAAAACTTCCACAGCAGATTTGTAGCGATCTTTAACATATTCCTGAATTAACTTATCCAAAACCTGACCTAAATCCTCGCTAATTTGTGTTCCTTTTGGCAAAGCCTCCCTCCACAGCCACCGGCCTTCAAGCGGATCGTAAAGGTCATCGTGAATGTCCCCGTAGATATCCAGATAAGGCATAACAGAAGTCAGCAAGCGAATGCAAGTCACCCCCAAACTGTAAAGGTCGCTAGCCGGAACAGCCCTACCGTGACGCTGTTCTAGAGCCGCGTAGCCGGGAGTTCCCAACTTCGTTCCTGTTTTGGTGGGAGCAGCAGCTACTACCTGTTTGGAAACCCCAAAATCTATCAGCACTAACTTACGATCGCGCGATCGGCGGATCACATTCTCCGGCTTAATATCGCGGTGAATTACATTTCTGTCATGAACAAACTTCAATAAAGGCAACAAATCTAACAGCAGTTCGCAAGTTTTAATTTCGCTATAAGCACCGTACTTATCTAACTCATCCTTTAAATTATTGCCATCAATAAACTCTTGCACCAAATACAAGCGCCCATCTTCCTCAAAATAAGAAATTAACTGAGGAATTTGCGGGTGCTTCAGTTCGTATAACCGCCTTGCCTCTTGTTCAAACAGTCGAACATATTTTTTAAAATGACCGGGCTTCCGCTGAAATTCTTGAGGGGGTGACAACTGTTTAATCACGCACAATTCCTCAAATTTTCCATGATTAACAGCTCGGAAAGTCCTGCCAAATCCCCCATCGCGTAGCGGTTCAGTTGCTGCATAAAGGTCTTTTAGCAGCAGCTTTGAACCACAATTAAGACAATACTTTGTGCCTGGTGGGTTCTGACGCTTGTCTCTTGGGCAATCGAGATTAAGGCAGTATGTCATATATTAAAAAAATGCGAACAAAATTAGTAGGAAGGGTTTTATATTATTCAAGAGTCCGATCGCGAGCTGGTTTTTGTAGAGGCGAAACCTCGAACCTTGCGGAGGCGGCAGCCACCCTCGCCATCAGAGGGGGCGCTCTCACCAGACTGCCACCCCTGAGCAAGTATAACTCTCTTGAGGGTTTGACCTCAAACTCGAAGTCCACATCTAACCTTAGACTCCGCTGCGTGCAATACATTTGATTTAGCGGTCAAATAGCCCGTAGATCAAACAGAAATAGTCATTTATTGCCAGCCCCGTGAGCACTGCAACGCCAAAAAAACTAAGGATTCCGCCTGAGATATAATTTTATTGCCAGAGAGAAGCACACTAACGGGAGCCACAGCTTCCGTCAAGTTCGATCGACCTAAATATTTTACCCGTAAAATATTTAACTTAACCAGGCATAATTAACAATCCAAAAATCCCCAACAAACGCACGTTAAAATAAAGACTAGCTTCCGCGATCGCCATCCGAACTCGATCGGACACTTAGCCAGTTTTCCCTGTTTCCTTTTTTCAGCTATTACCAGTTACATCTATTTCGATCGGTCTACTTAATTAGGAACCGCTAGTGACACCAAAACTACTGCCCTCTCCAACTCCAAACTCCCGCAAAAAATCACCAAAAGTACCTTGGTTCGAGCGGTTCATGGCACTGGTCGCCCTAGGAAATTTAAGCCTAGTATTATTTGACATAACTTACGTCCCCGGACGAGATTTCTACTTCCGGCAACTCCCAGTTCTAACTCAAGTATACGACCCATTTAAAGGAATTAAACCCCACCGAGACACCCAGCAATATCTGGAAACCTTAGAAGAATTAAAAATTCAAGTAGTGCAAACAGGATTGCCCTCTCCCCAAGTAGCAGCCAAATTGCAGGAAATAAACAATCTGAGCGCGAAAATGATCGACGAAGATCCCTTTCGAGTAGCATCAAAAAGTGGCACCCTAGAAAAAATCAAAGACCGGATGCGCGATCGCGTCCCGAATCCAGAAGACTCCGCTAAACAATCATTCCAAAGATTTTGGAGCCCTGACTATTTAAACAAACAAGACTGGCAAAAAGAAATCCAGTGGTTTGACTCCAAAATCAAGCCATTAATCGCCACCAACTATTACCGCGAGATTGGAGAAAACGGCGAATTTACCGATAACTTCTGGCTAATTGACCTGCCATTTATTGCCATATTCGCGATCGAATTTCTAGCCCGTACCTACTCGATCGGCCGCCGCCACCGCAGCGTCACTTGGCGATCGGCCATGCTCTGGCGATGGTACGACATCTTCCTGCTGCTCCCATTCTGGCGCCTGTTGCGAATATTACCCGTCACAATTCGCATCCACCAAGCCAAAATGCCGGATCTCCAACCCATACGCACCCAAATCAGCCGAGGTTTCGTCGCCAATTTCGCCCAAGAATTGACCGAAGTTGTAGTAATTCAACTCATCAACCAGATGCAACAATCAATTACCACAGGCGAACTCGCTCGTCAACTCTTTAAATCCCCAAAACAGCGCTATCTAGACATCAACAATATCAATGAAATAGAAGCGATCGCCACCCATCTCGTCCAAATAACCGTCTACAAAGTCCTCCCCCAACTCCAGCCCGACCTAGAAGCCCTCCTCCGGTACAATATTGAAAGCTTCCTCAAACAATCCCCCCTCTATCAAGGATGGAAGCAAGTACCCGGTCTGGGAAACCTGCCCGAACAGCTAGCACAGCAATTAGTTGCAGAACTCTCAAAATTAGCCACCCTCGGCCCCCAAGATGCCTACGAAGCCTTCAAAATCGCCAGCGAAGACCCCATAAGCATCAAACTTTCAAGCCAGCTAGTCCAACATTTCGGGCAAGCTTTAGGCACCGAACTGCAACAGCAGCAAACCTGGCAAGAAATACAACTGCTGCTGTGCGATTTCCTAGAAGAGTTCAAAATCAACTACATTCAGCGGTTGAGCGAAGAAGACTTCGAGAAAATTTTAGAACAAGCCAAAGAACTGCAACGGATAGCCCCGCGTTAGCGCAAGTCTCCACCGCTTTACTTATTTTTTTCTTCCCCAATTAGCAATTAGCAATTACCCTGCTTTAACTCCAGCAAATGAAACTTGCTGGAATTGTAAAGTTTCATGTGCGATCGGCATTCTCTACCAGAGTCATCTGCAGAGTTGTGCATCCCACATTCAGCGCGGTAGTGAGTTAGACCGCCGTTAGGGTCCTCAGCGGTCTGGGAACTCACGTTTTTAGCGATAAAGCTCATTTTTTTTAGACGTATATTATATCAATATATAGCAATCCTAAATGATTATACTCGTTACCAGGAAGAGCCTGGTAACGCAGATCCGGAGGAAGAGCCTCCATAGTCGGGGCCGAGGCAGAGCCTCGCTTACATCGGTTCCCAGGCAGAGCTTGGAAGTTAACCAGTTATTGAAACTGATGCGAGGATTGCTATATAGCAATCCTCGCATCATTTGTAAAAATATGTAGGGGTAGTGCTACCCCTACTCCCCGTGCCTACCCCAGCCTGCATCGGGGCAACCGGGCGTGGGGAGAGCCCCTACAAGAATTACACGAATCATTTAGGATTGCTATATATCTAATTTAGATGAAATGATATTTTTTATTGCCCATCTGTAAAGTAAAGTTAAAAACCACTACAAATAGCTGTAAACCAAGTAATCTATTAGATAGAATTGCTAGCTGATTTTCTCAAAAAATTTTTTTTTTACAAATGCTAGTAAAAAAATCAGGCGCTTCAGCAGGGAGCATCTCATATTTGTAAAAACACTTCTTCTTCCTCCTGCCTTCTGCCTCCTGCCTCCTCCCTCCTGCCTCGCAGCAAGAGAGCCTCAAAAATCCAATTTCTAACTTAGGTGCTTTCATTGAGATGTTCCCCTTCAGCATCTTTAGTCAGCTATAATTATAACCCTCTCATAGTAAACACCTAGAGTAGCTATGCTGGTTCAAGCAAGTTACTTTCTAAAAAGTTTCAATAACTATTATAGATAGCTTTTCAATATATATTTCCTCAGTCTCATTTCACTAAATCCACAGAGATTTTCCCTCAACTCGTTACCCCAGGAGTAACACCAATCAATGTCACACACATCTCGCACCACTTTTCTGTCAAACCGTTCTCAAAAAAAGCTGTCACTTCGCCTGATCCTAGTGTTGCCATTCGTCGTGCAAATCTTTGCCGCCGTCGGGCTGACCGCTTGGGTCTCGGTACGCAACGGACAAGAAGCTGTCAATAATGTTGCGACTCAACTCCGCAGTGAAGTCTCCGAACGCATCAATCAGAAGCTTAACGAATATTTAGAGGCTCCCCACCTAGTCAATCAAATCAATCTTGAGGCTGTCCGCCTAGGTCAAATTGACGTTCAAGACTTGCCACGCCTAGAGCGCTACTTTGTGCAGCAGGTACAGTTATTTCCGACAGCAGGTTCCATTATGTTCGGTAGTCAAAAATATGATGGCTTTATTGGGGCATTAAAACCTAAAAAAGACACCTTGCAAATCATGGAAGCCGGCCAAGCCACAGGGGGAAGTATTCGATTTTATGATATGACTAAAGACGGAGAGCGTATAAGGCTCATTCAGGAAAAGCCCGACTTCAAGATAGAGGAACGACCCTGGTACGTGGCTGCCGTCCAAGCAGGCAAACCAGTGTGGGGCGAAATATTTTCCTATCACGCTTTCCCAGAAATGGTTTTGCCTGCTAGTGTTGCTCTCAATGATAGTAAAGGAGCAGTCATTGGGGTATTCGCCGATCATTTTTTTCTAACACAAATTAGTGACTTTCTCAAAAATATAAAAATCGGTCGTTCAGGGCAAACTTTTATCATCGAGCGCTCAGGACTCATCGTTGCCAGCTCTACCCTAGAGCAGCCATTTTTAGTTGAAAATGCGAAAGCTAAACGCATCAATGCAGCTAAAAGCACAGATCCCTTAATAAGCTCTGCTACGAAGCAATTACAACAGCAATTTGGCGACCTAAAAAAAATTACCAAGCGAGAACAGCTTGACTTCTGGATCGATGGCCAACGACAATTTCTACAAGCGCTTCCTTATAAAGACGATCGCGGTTTGGACTGGTTAATTGTAATCACAGTTCCCGAAGCTGACTTCATGGAGCAAATTAATGTTAACACCCAGACGACCATTTTTTTGTGTTTAGGAGCCTTGGGACTGGCTACGGTTTTAGGAATATTAACCGCACGCTGGATTACTAACCCGATTCTTCGCTTGAGTGAAGCTTCTAGGGCAATCGCTAGTGGAGATTTAGACCAAAATGTGCAAGTAAAAGGCGTAGAAGAACTAGAAGTTCTGGGTCAATCATTCAACCAAATGGCACAACAGTTGCGCGAATCCTTTGATGCGCTAGCCAAGACCAATTCCGAACTAGAAATCAGAGTACAAGAACGCACTGCTGAACTCACGGAAGCCAAACAAATCGCGGATACTGCCAACCAAGCTAAAAGTGAATTTTTAGCAAATATGAGTCACGAATTGAGAACACCACTCAATGGAATTTTAGGATACGCTCAAATCCTAGAACGCTCAAAAACGATGGCTCCCAAGGAACTCCAAGGCATCAGTATTATTCACCAGTGTGGCTCCCACCTGCTAACCCTGATCAATGACATCTTAGACCTCGCTAAAATTGAAGCCCAGAAACTGGAACTGTACGCGAAAGATTTTCATTTTCCTTCCTTTTTGCAGGGAGTCGCGGAAATCTGCCGCATCCGAGCCGAACAAAAAGGAATTGCTTTTGTTTATCAACCCAGTTCGGAAATTCCTGCTGGCATCTACGCTGACGAAAAACGCTTGCGACAGGTACTAATTAACTTACTGAGCAATGCAATTAAGTTTACAGACTCGGGACGAGTGACTTTTAAGATAGAATATCTGGAAAAGGGGACAGGTGCAAAGGTACAAAGCCATCAGCAAAAGCCAGCCTCACCAATTCACAAAATTCGGTTTCAAATAGAAGATACTGGCGTTGGTATGACGCCAGAACACTTAAAAAAAATATTTTTGCCTTTTGAACAGGTAGGAGAGAGCAAGCGTCAGGCGGAAGGAACCGGACTCGGTTTAACAATTAGCCAGAAAATTGTCGAAATGATGGGTAGTACCATTCAAGTAAAAAGTCAGTCACGAACAGGCAGTGTTTTTTGGCTAGATTTGGATTTACCGGAAGCGGCAGACTGGGCAAATACAGTCACGATTGCCAAGCAAAGAAAGCTAGTTGGGTACCAAGGTAGAAAACAGAAAGTTTTGGTTGTGGATGACAAATGGGAAAATCTCTCAGTCATTGTCAATCTCCTGGAACCCCTCGGATTTGAAGTAACCGAAGCTAAAAACGGTCAAGAAGGTTTAGAAAAAGTAGAAGAGTTTAAGTTCGATTTGATTATCACTGACTTAGTGATGCCAGTGTTAGATGGCTTTGAGATGATGCGCCGTATCCGAAATTTGTCAGACTATACAGACGTGGCAATCATTGCTTCATCTGCCAGTGTATTTGCTACCGACCAACATAAAAGTTTGGAGGGGGGAGCCAACGATTTTCTCGGTAAGCCTGTGCAGGCAGAAGAGCTATTTGAGATGTTGCAAAAGTATTTAAAACTTGAATGGATATATGAGGAACGAAAAAATGAAAAAATCAGCAATATTGCCTTTTCCTCTGAGCCTCAATCACTTTCTGAATCGAACTCTGTAGTGGCTCCCCCGCCCGGAGAAATGGAACTCCTACTTGAACTGGCGATGAGAGGCAACGTGAAAGGAATTGTGAAGCGCAGTGAACACTTAGAGAAATTGGATCAGAAATTTGTGTCTTTTGCTGTTGAGCTGCGCCAGTTAGCCCAAGGCTATCAGGTCAAAAAAATTAAAGAGTTTATTACATCCCACAGGATAGAAAAAGAATGAAGGCAGCAAATATTGAAACAAGTAGCATCTTAATCGTCGATGATAATCCTAGCAATCTAGACGTGCTTTCTGAAGCTTTAGCGGGTTTTGGATGGGAGATATTGGTAGCAACTGATGGCGAAACCGCCATCGAACAGGCTGAATATACTCAGCCTGATTTGATTCTTTTAGATGTGATGATGCCAGGAATTGACGGGTTTGAAACCTGCCATCGCCTGAAGGCAAGTCCGTTGACGAACGAAATTTCGGTAATTTTTATGACGGCTCTTTCTGACATAGGAGATAAAGTCAAAGGCTTTAATCTAGGGGCTGTGGATTACATTACTAAGCCTTTTGAACAAAATGAGGTATTAGCTCGCGTCAATCTCCATTTAAAACTGCGTTCTTTGACTAAAACTCTCGCCGATCAAAATCTGCTTCTCAAACGGGAAATTGAAGACAGGATCGCAGCCGAAGCAGCGTTACATCAGCTCGCGCAGGAGTTAGAAAAACGGGTGGAAGAACGAACCGCTGAACTTTCTCAAGCTTTGGATAATCTTAAAAAAGCTCAGGTGCAAATCGTTCAAAGTGAAAAGATGGCTTGTCTGGGTCAACTTGTAGCTGGGGTAGCTCACGAAATTAACAATCCAGTTAGTTTTATCTCCAATAATATCCCTATTGCCAAGGAATATATTGCCGATTTGATCGAGATAACTCGGCTTTGCCAGCACCACGTTAATTCGACATCAGAATTTGAGGAGAAGTCCCAAGAGATTGAGTTAGATTTTATTGTGGAAGATTTGCCAAAAATTATTGATTCAATGGCGGTCGGAACAGAGCGACTTTACAATCTTTCTATGTCACTGCGTAATTTCTCTCGGTTGGATATATCGGCACTAACGCCAGTGAATATTCACGATGGGCTAGATAGTACCCTGTTGATTTTAGGTCATCGATTGAAAGGTAAAGGCACTCGCCCAGCTATTAAGGTTATTAAAGAGTACGGCGAATTACCGCTGGTAGAGTGCTATCCTGGGCAAATCAATCAGGTGTTTATGAATGTATTAGCGAATGCAATTGATGCTTTAGAAGAGTCTACGAGCAGTTGTCCGCCCTGCGGGGAAAAGCAACAGAGCAATGACAACCCACAGATTCGTATCTGCACTGAAATGCTTCAGGGCGACAGAGTTTTGATTCGGATTGCTGATAATGGGGTTGGCATAACTCAGGAAGTAATGCAGCATTTATTCACGCCGATGTTTACTACTAAATCAGTAGGTAAAGGGACAGGTTTAGGTTTGTCTATTAGCCGTGAGATTGTAGAAGCAAAACATGGTGGTAAGCTGACTTGCATTTCCTCGCCCGAATGGGGGGTAGAGTTTGTTATTGAGCTTCCAATTCAGCATTAGTAATGGGGAGTTTTTAGGGCAGGGTAAACGCATCTTAATTTCAACCTCAAACATGATAAGATGAAGTGTTTAGCTAAATCAAGTGCGTAATTGAT
>NZ_JAUBUY010000121.1:0-1455 GCF_036705565.1 Microcoleus sp. AT8-B5 | reverse complement strand
AACCCACCTATTCGTCAAGCTGCTGACACACATTGCCTGGGATCAAGGACGGTTTGGAAGTAATT
The DNA here is from genome assembly GCF_036705565.1 of Microcoleus sp. AT8-B5. Classification (NCBI taxonomy): domain Bacteria; kingdom Bacillati; phylum Cyanobacteriota; class Cyanophyceae; order Oscillatoriales; family Microcoleaceae; genus Microcoleus; species Microcoleus sp. AT8-B5. Next base: position 1,390 of record NZ_JAUBUY010000121.1, on the reverse strand, counting down.
GCATACAACGTTGAGGGCTTGCTGCTGTGCTGATTTTATAAATGTCAGCCTGGCAACTGAAGCCGATTAATAAACCAAAGTACAAAACAAATTCAAATGTTCAATAGCGTTCGGTCAAGCTGGATATTAGGTGATAGCGATATTAAGCTGATGGCTTATTCGTCAGCCAGCATAGCAGCAAACCCATGTAATGTGCAGGCTGGAAGTCTTGGTGTCGGTTTTAATTGTTTGTCGGGTCTTAGAAGCCAAGCAAGCCGCAAAGTTTTACAAGTGTTAGCTCCTGTGTCAAGCCTTGTGTGGCACTTGTAAATGTTTGTCGGCTTTGTCGAGCCGATTAGTTCTTTGAAATATTGCTTTTATGTTATGATAAAGTCAGCGTGTTCTTTGAGAATAATCTTAATTTGAGGTTGTCCCATAGGATATAGGTAGACAAGTATCCCTTCACGCCGTGCAAATTTCATTGGAGAAACAAAATCACTGTCGCCAGCCACAAGAACAAGTTTATCAATAGTTCTTTTACTTGACATCCACGCAATATCGAGTCCTAACTTAATATCGACTGACTTTTGTTTGAAATCAGGTATATAATCTTTCGGGTTTCCAGGATGTACTTTCCAACCGTCAAATGAAAGTTCACCGAGCCTTAAAGCCAGTTGAGGGAAAGTTCTGAGGTCAGCATGGAAGGCATTAGCAGCCTTAAATTGTGGGTGCTGTGAAAAGTCTACTTTCTTGCCGTTGGGGTCTGTTTTTGTGTCGCCGTTAGGTCTGCAATCATAGTAAAATGTTCTAAGGAGCAGGTCACTTGTTCCAGCAGGATTTGTCGCTGAAACCTTATTCATAATGTCGTCTATGAAGGGTTGCAGGTCGGCAATCCGAGGATTTTTACCATTGTTTGCTTTAAATCTTTGGAGAAAAAATCCTCCATCAATGAGTATAGCTACTTTATTTACAGACATATACGCAATATATAAAAAAAAGAACCGCTGTTTGTCCGTTCTGCACAGACCCCCAGCGGTGAAAAATTATGCCAGCCTACTGGCGTCGGAATTATTTGCAGCAAAAATAGTATCAAAATTGATACCACCAAATGATTTGTAAACATTTTAGAAAACCGTTGATTGTCATAGAAGCGTCAGCAATATTTTAGCTCTTTTGCAGGTTTGGACTGGTGTCAAGGTTTTGTGTGCCTGCAAATGTGCTAAAATGTGTGTCGGCAAAGAAGCAGAGCAGAATTAAAACAATTTGAAAATATGCAGTCTGTCTTACAGATGTTGTTGAATAGCGAATTGTCAGCCAGCTTGCACATTACGTTGAAGGCTTTGCGACGGCAGCGATAGCGTTCCGTCGCCCCTGAACTGTAGTTGAAGTTAGAACAAAAAGCCACAAACAA
>NZ_JAUBUY010000079.1:8862-21263 GCF_036705565.1 Microcoleus sp. AT8-B5 | reverse complement strand
AAGAATTGTTTTATAAAAAACAAATCATGCACAAATATGATTTTCTGTCAACTTAATTTAGATGCGTTTACCCTGGTATTGCTAGGTTTAAGCAGAAGTCATGCACGTTCCCAACTAGGGACTAGAGCCTATGCGGTCAAACCTTTTTATCGAGGCCAAAAAGTCACAGTAATTGGTGCAATTAGTCTCACGCAAGTAGTGGCATTAATGACCATTGACAACTCGATGGATAGCCAAGCATTTGAGGTATTTATCGATCAATGTTTAGTGCCACAATTGTGGTCGGGAGCAGTAGTAGTGATGGATAACTTACCAGCGCATAAAGTAGATTCAATTAAGACTATGATTGAAGCGGTGGGTGCTTCTATCTTGTGTTTGTCCCCATACTCTCCTGATTTTAATCCAATTGAATTATGGTGGTCGCAACTCAAATCTTTATTGCGACAGTTTTCACCAACCAGCACTAAAATGGTTGACAGGATAATTGCTGTGGCTCTTGACTTAATTAATCCGAAACATCTTAAAAACTGGTTTACTAATTGCTGCTACTGTACCTCATAACATCCGGAAGTGCTGTATCTGTATCACTACTTTTCATCCAAAGCTTCTATCCCCGACTATCCTTGTGGCACTCCAGACATTCCATTCTTTAGAGAGCGCTGAGAGTAAATTGCTGCTAACTTATCTTGAGGCTTTCTTTCGCAAATCTTATTGAACAATTTTTGCGTCTAAGTAAAATTTTTCTCGAAATAAAGCTCCAGACATTTTTGAAATTCAGCAGCAGTTGCCTGTTTTAGTTGAATGCTTTGTTCTGTTTCTGCATCATACAGAATATTCCAGGTTTATGAATTATACCCCGCTCTCACGGGGTTTATTTACAGTTCTCGCATCTTAACTGATTCTGTCGCTCGAAACCCGGTTTATCCGTACTAAATGTACATAAAATATGCTGTAAAATATTTAACAAGTAGGTTGTGCCGACGGAAAATATTGCAACTTTTTTTTACACAATTTATATTATGTGCGCTTACTTCCGGCTGTTAAAAAAGGTTTAATTAAGAATAAAATATTGGATCGCTGCCCCTGAAATTAGCCACAAAATTAAGCTACAGCGGATTCCAGGTTTATAAAGTACACCCCAGAAACCGGGTTTCTTCTGGATTTCTCGCCAGAAACCGGTTTTATTCAAGAAACCCGGTTTCTCTGTACTTCACTTACCTGGAAAGTGCTGTATATTATAGCAGATTTCAGGAAAGTGATATTTGCTATGGCTGACTCTATTGCTCGTCGCTTGGAACAATACACGGTAAAACGATCGCACGAAGTTTTAATCGTCAAGGCCGAAATAGACGGCGAATTCGATGAAATTGCTATTTTTAAAGGCTTTTCTAGCTCCCTGACGCGATCGACCGCGAGCGATCCAGAGGTTCCTGTTTTGCCGGAGGAAGCAAAAATTGTCAGTATCGATCGCGTGGAGAGCCCCTACAATCCAAATAACCCCCGCTATCTTCAGCAGGGGTTATCTTGGGAAACAATGCAATCTCTATTGTCCGAGGCGGGAGTTTAGCTCTCGCATTAGGGACACAACGCCAGAAAAACAGCAGGGACACAACAATGTTGTGTCCCTACTACAAAAGCACTATGTCCTTACCATTAGAGCTAGAGCGTGCCGCCGGCAGCTTGGAAACGAGCTCTCGCGCGCTTGATTGCTTGCTTGGCTTGAATTTGCTCTTGCAAAGTGCCGGTAGTAGCCTTTTGCAAACGAGCTTCTGCTTCGGTGTAAGCAGTACGAGCAGCTTCTTTATCAATGGTTTCGCCTTTTTCAGCGCCGTTGACAAGAATAGTAACTTTGTTTTCTTGGATTTCTGCAAAGCCACCCATCAGAGCAATAGACACCCATTCCTTGCCGGGACGGACGCGCATCACTCCGGTATCCAAAGCTGTCAACATGGGAGCGTGACCGCTCAAGATACCCAGTTGGCCTGTGGTGCTCGGCAGAATTACTTCTTCAGCATTAGAATCCCAAACAGTTTTGTCTGGGGCCACTACGCGCACAGTTAATGTCATAAATTGTCAGTTGTCGGTTGTCAGTTGTCAGTTGTCAGTTGTCAGTTGTCAGTTGTCAGTTATCAGTTGTCAGTTGTCAGTTGTCAGTTGTCAGTTGTTACCAATAACCAATAACTAATAACAAATAACTAATAACTACTGACTCATGACTCATGACTACTGACTACTGACTCATGACTAAAATTACTTGGCGTCAGCTTTCATTTTTTCAGCTTTGGCGATCGCCTCGTTGATATCGCCCACCAAATAGAAAGCTTGTTCCGGTAATTCGTCAAGTTCGCCAGCCAAAATCATTTGGAAGCCCTTAATGGTGTCTGCCAACTTGACGTACTTGCCGGGGGAACCGGTGAACACTTCAGCCACAAAGAACGGTTGAGACAAGAAGCGTTCAATTTTGCGAGCGCGAGAAACTGTCAAGCGGTCATCTTCCGACAGCTCGTCCAAGCCCAAAATTGCAATAATGTCTTGCAATTCCTTATAGCGTTGCAGAGTAGACTGCACCTGACGAGCAACACCATAGTGTTCTTCGCCGACAACGCTAACTTGCAACATCGTAGACGTAGAATCCAGCGGGTCAACCGCAGGATAAATCCCCTTCGCAGCCAAACCGCGAGACAACACAGTTGTAGCGTCCAAGTGAGCAAAAGTCGTAGCCGGTGCGGGGTCAGTCAAGTCATCCGCAGGTACGTACACAGCTTGAACCGAAGTAATCGAACCTTCGGTAGTCGAGGTAATCCGTTCTTGCAAGTCGCCCATGTCTGTACCGAGAGTCGGCTGATATCCCACAGCCGAAGGCATCCGACCCAACAGAGCCGATACCTCAGAACCCGCTTGCACGAACCGGAAGATATTGTCAATGAACAGCAGCACGTCTTGCTTGCTGACATCACGGAAGTATTCGGCCATCGCCAGAGCCGACAGGCCCACGCGCATCCGAGCACCAGGCGGCTCGTTCATTTGACCGTAAACCAGAGCAATTTTTGACTTGCTGCGGTCTTCTTCGTCAATAACCCCCGACTCGATCATTTCTTTGTAGAGGTCATTGCCTTCGCGGGTGCGCTCGCCCACACCACCGAACACGGACACGCCGCCGTGAGCCTTGGCGATGTTGTTCACGAGTTCCATCATAATCACGGTTTTGCCGACGCCTGCGCCGCCGAACAAACCGATTTTGCCGCCGCGACGGTAGGGGGCCAGCAGGTCAATCACCTTGATCCCTGTTTCAAACACCGAAGGCTTGGTTTCCAGTTCGGTAAAAGCCGGCGGGTTGCGGTGGATGGGCATACTTTCGGAAGTATTGACCGGGCCTAGGTTGTCTACGGGTTGACCGATGACGTTAAAAATCCGGCCGAGAGTTGGGATGCCGACTGGAACTTGGATTGCTTCCCCGGTATCTACTACTTCCATGCCACGCACCAAGCCGTCGGTGGTACTCATGGAAACTGCACGCACTTGGCTGTCTCCGAGCAGTTGTTGAACTTCGCAGGTAACGGCAACGTCTTGACCTGCTTCGTTTTTGCCGGAAATCGTGAGAGCGTTATAGATTTGGGGCAGTTTGCCGCCTGGGAATTTTACGTCTACAACCGGCCCAATGATTTGGGTGATGTAGCCTACGTTCGTTTTTTCTGCGGTGGATACCATGAATAGTGCCTTTGTTAGGATGCTATTTTTCCCGTTATGGAAAAAGTCTTAACATTTAGAAATGCTATTCCTCAGATTACCACTGAACAGACGCACTATTTAGATTTGTATGGGTCTGGTTAAGAGTCATTTTTATGGTTACTGCCCTCGCTTTTTTTTCCTGCGAGCCGCAGCCAAAGCCCCGATCCCCAGGATAGTCCCGAATACTGTGACTGGTTCGGGGACTGGTTCGGGGGCTGGTTCTGGGACTGGTTGGGGGACTGGTTGGGGGACTGGTTGGGGGGCTAACTCAGCGGACACGGTGAATTCGTTGAAGTCTAGCTTGGTTCCTGGTTCGGCATCGTCGAAGGAGATTTTTGTGCCATTAGCCAGTTCGGCCATTGTGAGGGATGAAAATTGCTCTGGGCCTTTACCGCCGTTGATGTTTGCAAAGGAGCCGCTGGAGTTGGGGTCGAGGCTAAATTTACCAAACACAGCAAGCTGACATCCCGCCACCAGACATTCATCTCTTCGGAACTGGGTGCCAGCGGCCCGCCATTGGGAGCTGTTCATGAAGGTGCTTGACGAGACGTATTGCTCGAAAGGTCTGCCGGTGCCGGTGTCGCTCCACAGCAGCAGGGCATAAATTTGATCCTTCAAAAATCTGAAGTTTTGGGTGATGGAGCCGTTTTCGGAGGTGACTGCGTTCCCGAAGGTTCCTTTCCAGTTGTTGGCAGAGCCGTTATCTGAGGGTTTAGTCTCGTAAAACAGTCTGGCGATGTTTGTGTAGCCATTGTTTTCTGGCTCAGCAGCCAAAGCTGCTACCCACAAGCTGGACTGGTAAGAGTTGTGAGATTCTAGGAATGTGAACTCTACATTGGTATCTCGATCGAACTGGATGCCGTCGGTGCCAAACATGAAAGCTCGGACGGGCAGGCAGATGCTGAGCAACATTGTGGTTGCCAAGCTGGCGACTGTAAAAGATGTTTTTTTGACTAGCGTTAAGGTAGTCATAACCCTGATTCCTCCTGTATTGTTAGGTAGTTAGGCCCAAAATGCCCTAAATGCCATGTTGCCGTGACGCGAATAGACGATCGCGAGCCTGCGATATTTAGGACGATCGTCAAACCTGAAGAAGAGGCTCCACACCAGTGAATATACATACATATCTCACTTAAGGGTGTTTTGCAGTAAATGAGTGCTTCTTCTAAGAGTTTTCACTGACACTAGATTGGCACAGTTTAATCTGTAACAGCAAGATTTTCATCCGGCCTAGACTTCCAAGCTACTACATTTACTTGGTTTCGGTAACTGTCTAAAGTTGAGTGCAAGACTTGCCTATATTGGCTTTCATCAAAAATACATAAAAATTTTAGTCGAGCTTTATGAAGTTTTGGTAAAGTTCATCCCTAAAATATAAAGTTTTTGAGAGAAAGTCGGCTGTTCGGTTAGTTGCTCCTGAAAGCGGGCTGCAAGCTGCTCGCCCGATGCAGAAAGAAGCGGGAGCGCCGGCGAGTAGGGATTTGAGCGAGTTTTTTGCTACTTTAAGCAAGATGTATAACAGGCGAGCGATACTTACGTAGTTTTGACTAAAATCGCGAGTTTTTTAAACCCCTAAACCTCGCGTTATGTGCCATATTTTCCGCCACAGTCCCGAACAAATTAACCCGGTTGTTTAAGGTAATTGTGGTAAGGAAGCAGTGAAAGTCAAAAAAAGAAACCAAGTTTGATTTACCTCGCATGATTCCTAGTAAAAAAAAATATGTAAATCATACTAAGGATCGAGAATTAAATAACTTACAATTTTAATTGTTATGGTGGGATGGGCGTCCCGCCCATTCTTTTTGGACGGGCGGGACGCCCATCCCACTTTCAAGAGTGGAAGTTATTTAATTCTCATTCCTAATTGAAAACATACAGCATATTCCATGTATATGTGGTACACATAATATGATGGCAAGCATCGGTGCGGATACACCAGTCAATCTGTAAGTTACAGCGGATTCCAGGTTGATAAAGTACACCCCAGAAACCGGGTTTCTTCTGGATTTCTCGCCAGAAACCGGTTTTATTCAAGAAACCCGGTTTCTCTGTACTTCACTTACCTGGAAAGTGCTGTATATCCAAGATATCGTAGCTCCGCACCCGGAGGATTAACAGCACGCAATTAAGGTTTCTACTGTACTTCATAAACGACCGAATAGGCTGTAGATTTCCTTTTTTAGTCCTAATTATTCGACCGCCCAAAATAGGATGCTCCTATTGACATGAGATTTTTTTAGGAGTAAAAATAGGAGAAATAAATACGATCGCACTTTAAGCACCATCTTTAAACACAATGACACCCAACAAACTACATTTCCTCGGATGGTTATTCATTGTTAGCTGGCTGAGTGCTGCGGCGGGTTCGGCCAAGGCGCAACCCATCGCCCCCGCACCAGATGGCACTAACACAGTTGTTACTCCCAACGGCAACCGCTACGACATTTCCGGGGGGTCTTTCAGCGGAGATGGGGCTAATCTTTTTCACAGTTTTACTCAGTTTGGCCTCAGCGAGGCTGAAACGGCTAACTTTTTGACCAATCCCAATATTCAAAATATTTTGGGAAGGATTACTGGGGGTAATCCTTCTTTAATAAATGGCTTAATTCAAGTTACGGGCGGGAATTCCAATTTATTTTTGATGAATCCTGCTGGCATGATTTTCGGGCCGAATGCCATTCTCAACGTGCCTGGATCTTTTAATGCTACTACGGCGACAGGGATTGGTTTTGGGGAAAATCAGTGGTTTAGTGCGATCGGCAATAACAATTGGGCAACATTAATCGGGACACCGAATAGTTTTGCGTTTACAAATTTGCCAGGGGGAAGCATAATTAATGCAGGCAATCTGACGGTGACACCAGGTCAAAGTTTAAGTTTGATCGGCGGTACGGTTGTCAATACTGGTCAGGTAAATGCGCCTAGCGGCAATATTATCATCAGCGCCGTACCGGGTAACAATTTGGTGCGGATTAGTCAAGCTGGAAATTTATTGAGCTTGGATATTCAGCCGACAGCAAATCACACTTCGCTGCCAAACAATTGGACGCAGCCAGTATTATCTTTGCCGGAGTTGCTGACTGGACAAGGTGTGGCACAGGCGACGGGTTTGACGGTAAATCCCAATGGGGAAGTTGTGTTAACGGGGAATGCTGCTGTGCCGGTAACTGCGGGAACTGCGATCGCATCCGGCACTCTCAATGTCTCTGGCAACACTGGCGGTACTGTAAATATTTTAGGCGACAAAGTAGGTGTTATTGCAGGCAATATCGATGCTTCTGGGATTAACGGCGGCGGTAATGTACTGATTGGCGGAGATTATCAGGGTTTGGGGACTGTGCCCAATGCTTCGCGGACTTTTGTCAGCAGCGATTCGACGATTAATGCTGATGCTGTTAGTAATGGGAATGGCGGGCGAGTTATAGTTTGGGCTGATGAAAATACTCGCTTTAATGGCAATATTACGGCCAGAGGTGGCTTGGTTTCTGGGAATGGGGGCTTTGCGGAAGTGTCTGGAAAGCAATGGCTGGATTTTCAAGGATTAGTTGATTTGCGATCGACCTTTGGGATTGCTGGTACCTTATTGTTAGATCCTACTAATATTACTATTGTCGAAGGTCCGAATAATGTTCCTGCGGGGCCAGGATTTGTTGACTCCGGCCCTCCTTCTGTGATTAATAATGGGAGGCTGCAAGCACAGCTAAATTTGGGAAATGTTACTATTTCTACGGCGTCAGGTAATACGGAGCAAGGCAATATTAACGTTGACGCACCGATCGCTTGGACTAATAATAATTCGCTGACTCTGAATGCTAATAATAATATTAATCTTAATAATACCACTATCACCACTCAGGGAGGCACTATTACTCTGAATGCTGATAGTGATAATCTAAACGGTGGTGCTCTCAGTATCGTAGGTTCGACGATCGCTACTAATGGTGGTAATTTCCAGGGTAAGGGTCAGGGGACTCTTGTGTTCGGGCCGGGAATCAATGTCCAGAACAGCAAAATTAATGCCGGAAGTGGAAAAATTGACCTGAATGGTACGGGAAGAAAATCGACAGGGGGAAACAATGTCGGTATTTCTATTTCGGGTGCTACCACATTACAAACTACTGACAGCGGCAATATTACTTTCAACGGTACTGGCGGCAACGGGACAGATGGTAATCAAGGGATATCTATTGACGGCAGTACAGTGCGGGCCGGGGGAAGTGTCAGCCTGACTGGAACAGGTGCGGGGACAGGAATCGAAAATACAGGCGTTAATCTCAACAACGCTACAGTGGAGTCAACGGCGGAGAATGGGACTGTGACTCTGATCGGTGTTGGCGGTAATGGGACTCGTGACAATCGAGGGATATTCGTTGAGAACGCTACAGTGAAAGCGCTTTCTGGAAATGTCAGTCTGACGGGTACAGGTGGTGGGACTGGGTCTTCCAACCACGGTATAGAGATATTAAATGATGCTACAATCCAAACCGCAGGCTTGGGAAAGGTGACGTTGACGGGGACGAGCAGTGCAGGCATCAGCACTACAGTCGCGAGCGGTAATTCCGGGATCAGGCTCTTCGAGGGCACGGTAAAATCGGAGAATGGAGATATTGTTTTAACCGGTACGAGTTTAGGGACTGGATTGAACACCTACGGGATTGATATGCCCCCGATTCTTACTACCATGGCACCGAGCACAATACAAGCTACGGGAACGGGTAATATTAGTCTCACGGGAAAGGCTAACAACTCCGATAATTCCATTAGACTCACCCCAGGTGTGATTGAGGCGACTTTAGGCGGCAATGTCACTTTGACGGGCGATGACATTTCATTGTCATCAATAACTCAAATTAAAGGTACTGGGATTATCCAGTTGCAGCCGCTTACTCCCAGTTTAGATATTACTGTGGGTGGTAATACTGCGGACGATCGTTTGAATCTCAGCAGTGCTGAACTCGCGCCTCCGGTTTTAAATGGGTTTTCCCAAATGATTATCGGGCGCACGGATGGGACGGGGAATATCGCAATTGATCCTGCTGGTGTTACTTTTAATTTCCCCGTCACAATGCAAGCTGGCGCAATTGCAGTCGATGGAAACATTACAGGTGCAAACAACGCTTCAATTACTTTTAATGCTCCAACGACTAACTTAAACGCAAATATTCTCACCAACGAACAGAAGATTGACTTTGGTGGCAAAGTCTCTCTCGGTACGGGTTCTAATGTCACTCTCGATACGGGGTTAAATAATGCAGGTGACATTAATTTTGGGGGAACGGTTGACGGCGATGGCAACCTAGTTTTGACGGCGGGAACAGGCGTGATTAATGTCAACGGGGCCATTGGAAATGCAGTACCTTTACGTTCCCTGAAAACAATCAATTCTTTCGATTTTAAGAGTCCGATCGATTTTTCGATTGAAACTACAGGCAATATTACAGTGGGTAGCATGAGAAATCCCGGAGGGGCGATCGCCCTTACCAGCACTAATGGCAATATTGATACGACAGCAGGGGCAATTGATACCACATCCACTACCGGAAATGGTGGCCCGATCGCACTCAGTGCTAACAATATTACTGCTAGTAATCTTAACTCTAGTTCCACTGCTGGCAATGGCGGCAAAATCACCCTCACAGGCCAAACAGGCGACGTTGTTGCAGTTTCAGGAGTAATTAATTCTAGCTCTACTTCCGGTGCGGCCGGAGATATCGCGATCGCCACTCCCAATCAAGTCGAGATAAATAGCATTGATGCTAATGGATTGCCCGGTACTGGATCATTAGGAAATGTCACCGTCACCAGTGCTGGCACAACTACATTTAATGCTGTCAAAGCTACCAGTTTCACCACCAATGCTGGCGGCACAACTCAAGTCAAGGGAAATGTTACTACAACTGGCGCTCAAACCTATGGAGATGCAGTGACAATTGCCAACAATCCCATTCTCGCAGGCAGCGAAATTACTTTCAATAATACTGTAGACGGCAGCAGTGATTTGACTGTGAAGGCGGTTAGCGGTGATCTTACATTCAATGGTGCGATCGGCGAAACAACTCCTCTCACAAGTTTAACTGCCAACAGCAAGATATCTTTAGGTGGCAATGTCACTACAACTGGCGCTCAAACTTATGGAGATGCAGTTACAATTGCCAATAATCCGATTCTCTCCGGCAGCCAAATTACTTTCAATACAACTGTTGACGGTAGCAGCGATTTAACTGTGAATGGCGGTACTGGTAATGTTACCTTCAATGGTGCAGTTGGTGCTGTAACTCCGATCGGCAATTTAACAGCTAACTCTACAGGCACAACCGCATTTAATCAAACAGTGAATGCCGCGAGTTTGACTGCAGATGCTGGCGGCACAACTCAAGTCAAGGGAAATGTTACTACAACTGGTGCTCAAACTTATGGAGATGCAGTTACAATTGCCAACAATCCGATTATTTCAGGTGACAGCATTACTTTCAATAATACTGTTGATGGTACCAGCAATTTGACTGTGAAGGCGACTAGCGGTAATCTTACCTTCAAAAGTGCGATCGGCGAAACAACTCCTCTCACAAGTTTAACTGCCAACAGCAAGATATCTTTAGGCGGGAATGTCACTACAACCGGCACTCAAACTTATGCAGATGCTGTGACGGTTGCCAATAATCCGATTCTCGCAGGCAGCGACATTAGTTTCAATAATACAGTTGACGTGGCTGGCAATCTCGGTATTGCTGCGGACAATGTTAATCTTAAAGGAACTGTAACAACCACCAATGACGGCACGCTCACAATTACCAATAAGGTGAATCTCAATATTGAGAAAAACCTGAACTTGGACGGTGAATTTATTCAAAATGGCGGTGGAACAGTTGCGGCTAGCGGAAATATTACAACAACTAATGATAACATTAGTTTTAGCGCTCCGGTGACATTAAACGCTCCTGTAACTTTTACACTGGGGGATGCAACTATTGATTTCGGTTCGAGTTTGTCAGCAGGTAGTAACCCGCTGACTTTAAGGGCAGGTGAAATTGATTTTTCGGGGAATGTTTCGGGTACGGGCGTGCTAACGCTGCAACCAGCAACAGCCGGACAAAATATTGTTGTTGGCGGAACAGATAACAATACTAGCGCTTTAGATTTGACTGCTGCGGAACTTAATTTGATTCAAAATGGATTTAGCTCGATCGCGATCGGGCGATCGGATAGCAGTGCAAATGTTAGTATTTCCTCTAATCTTACATTTTTAGATCCAGTAAATATTCAAACGGGAACGGGTACGATCGCACTTGATGGCACTCTTACCGGCAATGACAACAGCAGCATTGCTCTCAAGGCTGCCACAATTAATTTGAATGATGGCATCAATACCAATAAAAATCCGATCGATCTCAACGGCACTGTCACACTCGGCAACGATATTAATCTCACTACCGGCGGCGGAGATATTAAGATAATTGGTGCGATAGGTGGTAATCATTTGTTGAACTTAGATGCCGCTACAGGCAATGTGTTAGTGCAAGGAAATATCGGAGAAACAACGCCATTATCTGTTTTGAAGGCTACTGCCTCAAATGCAGAATTTATTGGAAACGTTAACAGCAATTCTGGCTTTAATATTACGGGATTAAATACTAAATTAGGCGGTAATATTACCACTAATAACGGCAACCTTAATATTAGCAATGCTGTGGTTTTGACAAAGGATGCGGTATTTAGTACGGCAGGGGGAAATATTGCTTTGGGTGCGATCGACAGTGACAGCATTAATGTCCGCAACTTAACTCTAGCCTCCGGTAGCGGCAGCATAACTTTCAACGGTGCGGTGGGTGCCACCAGCAAGTTAGGAAATCTTGCGATCGAAAATGCTGGCAATGTGACAGGAAACTCGACAATTAACGCGCAACAATTGACAGCACTAAACACAGAAAAAGTCAATTTATTGGGAGATGTCACCGCCGGTAAAGTCGATATTACTGCCAAGGGCGATATAAACGTTAAAAATATTACTGCTAATGGCGGAGAAATTCTATTTACAAGCGGTAACAATTTCACCGCAGGCAATTTGAATACATCGGCAAACAGTGGTGGCAACATAACTGTTAAGGCGATAACTTCAATTACAACCGGACAAATTAACTCTAGCGGTATAGTCGGAAATGCCGGCAATGTGTTCTTAGATCCGATCGGCGATATTCAAGTAGAGTTTATCAATGCCGAAGGCGGTACAGGCGGCACCGGTGGCGATGTCACAGCAATAACAGGCAATTATTTCCGCGCTACGGGTACTTTTTCCACCCCACTGTCGCCGACGGGATTTGCTAGCATTTCTACTGCTGGCGGCACAGGTAGCGGAAATATCGCAATTACACACGCTGGGGGAGATAGAGGGACGCCGATTCAACCGTTTGTGGTAGGGGATGCTGCTAGCAACGGTACGGCGGGTGCAATTACCACGGGACAATCTACCATTACATCGCAGTCGTTTCCGCGTTCTAGTAGTGTTGGTAATATTGTATTTTCCACTGATGACGCGATCGACCCGCCGCCAACACCAACTCCCACTCCGGTAGTAACTCCCACTCCCACTCCGAGTGAAACTCCCACTCCGGTAGTAACTCCCACTCCCACTCCGAGTGAAACTCCCACTCCGGTAGTAACTCCCACTCCCACTC
>NZ_JAUBUY010000079.1:0-8762 GCF_036705565.1 Microcoleus sp. AT8-B5 | reverse complement strand
ACTCCGGTAGAAACTCCAACTCCGACTGCAATTGTCACTCCAACTCCGGTAGAAACTCCAACTCCGACTGCAATTGTCACTCCAACTCCGGTAGAAACTCCAACTCCGACTGCAATTGTCACTCCAACTCCCACTCCAAGTGTCACTCCGACTGCAATTGTCACTCCAACTCCCACTCCAAGTGTCACCCTAACTCCCACTCCAAGTGTCACCCTAACTCCCACTCCGAGTGTCACTCCCACTCCCACTCCAAGTGTCACCCTAACTCCCACTCCGAGTGTCACTCCAACTCCCACTCCAAGTGTCACCCTAACTCCCACTCCAAGTGTCACTCCCGCTTCGATCGATCCTACGGAAATACAAGTGCCCACACCTGTGACAGCGCCAAACTCGCCCACAGCCGCCGATACACCCACACCCGAACCGTCAACCTCCGATGAACAAGACTTTAAACGCCCCGAAAGTCGATCGCTAGACAATCTCGGTGTTGCTGCTGCCGATCGTCGAGTTTTAACCATCGATCAAAGTATCATCAGTCAATTACCCGCTGGCATCGTAGCCTCTTCACTCGCATCCCAACAAGCACCAACAGTTAACCCTACTTCTAATTTAGTTCTGGGATATGTTCCGTCTCCCGATCGACTTTTTGAAGGTAACGACATACAGAAAACAGTCTGGGGAATCGAAGAAATGAGGAATCAAGAATTTGCAGAATACCTGGGGGTAGAAGCCAACATCCTAGAGGAAAAAACCTTGATTTCGACATCCCAACAAACTTTACAAAATATCGAACAGCAAACCGGCAAGCGGTCTGGTATTATCTACATGGTCTCGCGAGAAGATCAATTGGAACTAATTTTAGTTCCTCCCGCCGGGTGGCCGATTCACTACAGCGTCCCCGAAGCCAACAAAGCAGCTCTTTTCCCCACCGTCCAGGAGTTTCGCGCTGAAATCACCAATCCCGCAAAACGCGATACTAGCACTTATCTAGCCGCCGCTCAGCAACTATATAAATGGGCGATCGCACCCCTAGAAAAAGACTTACAAAACTTAGGAATTCAAACTTTGTTACTATCAGTCGATCCGGGATTGCGGAGCCTGCCCTTTGCCGCTTTGCACGACGGTAAAGGCTTCTTGATTGAAAAATACAGTTTCAGCCTAATTCCGAGTTTTAGTTCGACTAATACCGATTATAAAGCTGTTAGAGACGCCACAGTGCTAGCAATGGGAAGGTCAGAATTTGTTGACCAACAGCCCTTGCCCAGTGTGCCGATCGAATTGCAGGCGATTTCGGCTCAGTGGCAGGGCCCATCTTTCCTCAATTCTGCTTTCACTTTAGATAATCTCACGTCGGAACACGCCAAGGGAGGATTTCGGATCGTTCATCTAGCAACTCACGCTGAATTCAAACCGGGAAAAGCGAGCAATTCCTACATTCAAATGTGGAATTCCAAATTGCAGCTCGATCGCATAGAGAGTTTGAATTGGCGCAATCCGCAGGTAGACTTGTTAGTATTAAGTGCTTGTAGAACTGCTATGGGCGATCGGGAAGCAGAGTTAGGTTTTGGAGGTTTAGCAGTAAAATCCGGCGCCAAATCTGCTTTAGGGAGTTTGTGGTATGTTGACGATGGAGGCACCTTGGCGCTGATGAGCGAATTTTACCACCAGTTGCGAGGAACCACAACTAAGGCAGAAGCTTTGCAACTGGCTCAACAAGCAATAATGTCCGGTAAAGTGCGGCTGGAAAACGGACAGCTAGTAACAACAGGCGGCCAGTTAAATTTACCTGCTAATTTACAACAACCAAACCAAAATTTTTCTCATCCTTATTATTGGAGTAGTTTCACCATGATCGGAAGCCCTTGGTAAGCTGCCATCTTTATTTTTCAGTCTCCGCTTCTGAAGGACGAAAGTTTCTACTAGGGGCAATGCCCGCTTTGGGTGGTTGGGGCGGTTCGCCCCTGGCTGCCCCAATTTCAAGCGCCGATCCAGGGGGTTTGGAACTCTATTTCTGTTTCATCACCACCAAATTAATATCATCAAAACCTTCTGATCGCCAATATACTGCCACACATCATCTATCACAGATTACCTAATGGCAATAGCAGGTAAGTAGACTTACCTGCTAATTTACAACAAGAAAAACAATAGTTTTCCCCTCTTTATTGCTGGAGTATTTTCACGGTGGGAATTTTTTTATAATTCCCATGTTTTAGTAGCAAATCTGTTCCTTCAACAATCATCTCTAACCCGCAGATGCTCTATCTAGGGTTGGTTTGTCTCGGATTTGGTGCCGCAGTTCCGTAATTGACTCGACAGCCGATATTGAACAGACTCGAACTGCACTCAAGAGGGACAATCTGCTGATCGAGGAGGGCGCTGCAACTGACATACTCGTCATTATTAGTATCTCTTACCATACATTCGATCGGATTAGCACCCGATCGCGCCGACCAACTCTTCATACCTACGACTGCAATCATATGCTGCCAGTAGAAAGCAAATAGCAAAACTCCCAAAAGTACAGCAACGGCTAATCCTGCTTTCAACTTCCAACTATTTAGGACATTTCCCACACTGTTTTTCAAGTTTTCCACCCCAGAAATTGAGCTTTCGGTAGTTGTTTCTGGAGTTGGCAAGTTTGTTTGTGCTTGTTCTGCTGGAATTTCCGACATAATGTATCTCCTATGATTGCTGGGATTTGGCTAAGCTGGCAGTTGCCATCGCTATTGCAAACTTTATCAAATTTTAGCAAAACTCGCCTGTACCGACAACAGATTTGGGCCGCACCGCTGGGGAAGTATGTATATTCACCAAGGGCGATCGGGATTTCTCTGCCTTTTGAGGTATTGCCCAATTCGCGAGGGGCTATTTTGCATCTAGGGCAATAGAATTGTTGGGGATTTTCTTTGAAAACGGCCCAAGTGAATGAGCTTTTTTTACGAACCGCAGAGGGCGCAGAGGGCGCAGAGAAAGAGGAAAGAGAGATATATTGACTTTCACCAATCATTTATGGTTTCGATAGGAGTTCTAATAACTCAGATTCCGAAAGTAGTTTGATTCCCAAAGATTGAGCTTTTTCCAACTTAGAACCCGCATCTTCTCCCACAACCACATAATCAGTTTTAGCACTCACAGAACTTGTGACTTTACCTCCTGCTTTTTGAATCAAATCTTTAGCTTCATCTCGTTTCAAAGTGGGCAAAGTTCCGGTCAGCACAAAAGTTTTGCCTGCAAGTTGTAAATTTGTGCTGGCTAAATTGGGATTTTTTACTTCTGACTGCAATTGTAAGCCTGCAGTTTTCAACCGTGCAATTAAACTTTGATTTGCCGGCACTCGAAACCACTGATAAACAGCTTGAGCAATTTCCGGGCCGATGCCGTAAACGCCCTCAATCGAGGCCGCCGATACTCCTGCTAACTCTTCTACATTTGCAAACCTTTCTGTCAGCAATTGAGCATTCACGCTGCCGACGTGGCGGATGCCCAAGCCGTAAAGTACGCGCGAATAAGGTTGATTTTTTGATTGGGCGATCGCACTTACCAACTTTTCTGCTAACTTCTTACCCATGCGTTCCAAACTCATCAATCTTTCCGCTGTCAAATCGTACAAATCCGCCGCAGAATGCACGAGATTGCTATCAACCATTTGCTGCACCAACTTTTCGCCAACACCGTTAATATCCAGAGCATCCCGGCTGCAAAAATGAATCAGCGAACCCCTCAAAATTGCCGGACAAGATGTATTGATGCAGCGAGTAACTGCCTCCCCCTTTTCCCGAACCACAGGCTGTTCGCATTCGGGACAGCAACTAGGCATTTGGAAAAGTTGAGCATTTTGGGGCCGAAGTTCCGGCAAAACTCGCACAACTTCTGGTATAATTTCCCCAGCTTTTCTGACAATCACAGTATCGCCAATATGGAGATTTAGGTCGGAAAGTCGATCGCTGTTGTGGAGAGAAGCCCGCGAAACCGTCGTTCCCGCCAACTGCACCGGTTTGAGTTCCGCTACAGGAGTCAGAGCCCCGGTTCTGCCTACTTGCACGGTGACAGCTTCTACTATTGTAGGCACTTCGGCAGCAGGATACTTCAGGGCGATCGCCCAACGCGGAAACCTCTGAGTAAAACCCAATTGTTTTTGCAGCAAAACCGAATTAATCTTAACAACAACCCCATCCGTCATGTAAGGCAAATTCCGCCTCTCTGTATCCCAATATTCGTAATACTCGCGAACCTCATCCAAAGAATAGCAAATTTTGCGATTGGGATTCACCTTAAACCCCATTCGTCGCAACAATTCCAACGAATCCCACTGCGTGTTACCCTCGTTACCTTGATCTAAATGCAGAGTATAAGCAAAGAAATCCAACCGTCGCTTATCCACAATTTTAGAATCCAACTGCCGCAGCGTACCCGCCGCAGCATTGCGAGGATTAGCAAACAATTGTTCCCCTGCTTTTTCCCGTTCCCGATTAATTTCCTCAAACACAGCTAAAGACAAAAAAGCTTCTCCCCGCACTTCCACAACAGGCGGCGGATTATCTAAATTGAGCTTTAAAGGAATCGAGCGAATAGTCTTGACATTTTGAGTAATTTCCTCTCCGGCAATGCCGTCTCCCCGCGTCGCACCGCGAACTAAAATTCCATTTTCATAGGTTAACGCTAAAGCAGAACCGTCAATTTTTAACTCGCAAACGTAGGAAACCCCCCCCAACCCCCCCTTGCTAAGGGGGGGAGTAATTTCCCTGTTTTCCTGATTGCTAATCGAAGATGTTATTCCCTCTTGTCCCCCCCCTTGATAAGGGGGGGTTAGGGGGGGTGCATTTCCCTCTTGACCGGGGGTTAGGGGGGGTGCTACCCTTTGCCAGCGTTCCTGCCATTTAGCAAATTCTTCAAAATTAAAAGCATTTTCCAAACTGTAGAGAGGAATATTGTGCTTGACGCTAAAAAATTGAGTAGCAGGCTGTTCTCCCACGCGCTGAGTCGGACTTTCCGCAGTAATTAATTCAGGATAATCTGATTCTAAGTCTTGCAACTGGCGATAAAGTCGATCGTACACTTCATCTGGCATAATCGGCGCATCGAGAACATAATAAGCATAGCTAGCTTCCTGTAGCTGCTGCCTCAACTGTTGAATTTGCTGCTGAATCTCTGCTGCCATATCGATTTAAGGTTTTAGATTTTAGATGTTAAATTTTTGATTATAACTTTCCATTTTAGCTCAAAAAAAAGGATCGAGCAACCTCTCTGCTGCCAGACAGATTTTAGATTTGAGATGAGCAATGTCAATTTGAGCTAAAAACCAAGATATAGCAACTAGAAAATCAAAACTTATCCTAATTGTCACCCTGTCCAAAAACGGATATACTTTCCGACCAAAGTTGCCAGTCGGCCAAAACTTTCGACTCTTGTTCAACCTTCCAGATTCATCTATGAAGTAAATTTCAAATCCTTCGACTGATTGAACGCCGAACGTTGCGCCAAACCTGTCAGGCCACATTCTCAATTTTAAAATCCACTGATTCGCCTTTATAGCTGCCGAATTATGGGCGTAAATCATTACAAATTTAAGTCGGGAAACTCCGTAAATTTCTTGTTTTCCCCGGACATTGAAGGTTGAAGATTATCACCATCTTTTTCGATGTTCAAGTTGCTATTGGCGCGGTATTTGGTAAATTCTTGAGCGTTTGGCTTTGTGAAAGCGAGCGGTTCAGCGTGTTCTACCTGAAATACATTGGCGTAGAGGTTGGCAATAATTTGTTTTCCTCCCTGCGTCAATTCCAAGTAGTTCAAAGCTGCAGGAATGTAGGGAAAAACTCCATTCCAATAAAACTTGGCGTAATTTTGCCGCAAATCTCCCGGAGACTTGTAGCCCAAGATTTTATTAGTGCCAACTTCCTCAAACTCGTAGAACAGGGCACTTATTTTTCGCAGGTAATTTGGATCGCTCAACTGACCGATCAAATCGGCAGCCCTAGCGAGTCCAGAATAATTATTTCTGTCTTGATGAGTTTCGCTAGCCGGAACTGGGAAGCGCGTCAATTCAATATTGCGCTTG
Organism: Microcoleus sp. AT8-B5; assembly: GCF_036705565.1. Taxonomy (NCBI): domain Bacteria; kingdom Bacillati; phylum Cyanobacteriota; class Cyanophyceae; order Oscillatoriales; family Microcoleaceae; genus Microcoleus; species Microcoleus sp. AT8-B5. The sequence goes on along the minus strand of NZ_JAUBUY010000079.1, from coordinate 2,704 downwards.
ATTTGTTCGGCATCAATTAATGTGTGCCCGCCGAAGCGTTCGTCAATTACGAGTTTGCCTCGATCGACATGATAAGGAGTTAAACTGGCAGAAGTTGCCCCGATCGGCACAGAAACCATGCCCCCGTCAATACCCGTAGCATATAGTCCCACAGCTTCTTGGTCTTGGCGGCAAACACCTTTGACGTAGCCGATATCGTGACACAGCAGCGAGATTAGGTAGTGCAGCCAATCTTCCGGCGACACTCCGCCTTCGCGAATATGCTTGCCCCGGAGAATCTCTTGTCCCACCAAAGCCACGAGCATTGTGTGTTCCACATTGTGGTAGAGAGCATCGCAGTTAGCGATATTTTCCAGAGCCATAGTCCCTGCCCAGGCGATAATTTCAGGGTAGTCAGGCTTGTACTTGCCGTAGGTGCGACGGTAGCCGGCCTGCAACTCTTGCACAAAAGCGTCAATCAGGATAGCAGTTGCATTGAACATCATAAATTCTCTCACTCAGGCTGTAGTTACAAACTCGATCGAAAATATCTTGGCCTTGCTGAAAAAATAATTAATGGGCATTCCAGTAGGTTTGACCCCTCGGCGTTGAATTTTAAATTTCAGCTAGTCTTGTCAGGTCAGAAAATTGCTCTTTTGGCTATGCTTCCCAAGATAACCTAATTTCGGAAGCATCCGAAGCAACAGATCGATTTTTTGGTATTAAATGTTAGTGAAACAATTTACATCGTTTCACTGACTAATTATTAGAAGTCCTAGGTTTGAAACTTATGAACTGTCTGTTTCGGAGTCTCTCCACTGCTGCCCTGGGTACTCGGCGCTCGATCGCCCAAAAATACCTAGGATTGTGTGCATTCACTGCTGTTTGCACCGCCGCACCGGCAATGGGTGCCGAGCGAATTTACGTAACTTACGGGCCACTAGAAGAATCAGTTCCCATTGAATCCCTGGCACTTTTCGCCAAAGAAGGCAAAATAGACTCAAACTTGGACGGCTTCGCTCAGTACGTCAAAGCATCTCAGCTAGCTGAGATTCGCAGCGCCCTGCAAGCGAAGGCTGAAATCAGCCACGTGACGATCGCCCAATTTCTCTACACGCCTCAAGGAGAAGTGCTGCTGAAACGCTTGGGCCGAGTAATTCAAACCAAAGCTCGGCAGCCCGGATTTTATGCCATCCGAGCCGCCCTGATTTTAGCAGCCTCAGATCCAGAAGGCCTGACAATTCTCAACGTGCTGCGGAAATTCCCCACCTATGGCATCAGGATTGACATCGCCCGCGCCTTGGGTATCGCCAACGAGCTGACATCGCTGATCAACCGTTCCAATCAGACGATCGCCGGAGTCGCCCAGTTGTCGGAAGCACAAGCAGCCTTAGAACCCACCATACCGCCCGCCCAAATGCAGCAGCCCCAGCTACCTGGCCCCTATACTTGGAAAAAATCATCGGTAACTCTGACGAGTCCAAATCGCAATCGCACATTTGATATGGACATTTACCTACCACAGGGCAGCCCCCAACCGGCCCCAGTAGTAGTAATTTCCCACGGTTTAGGTTCCGATCGCATTTCCTTTCAATATTTAGCCAAACACCTAGCCTCCTACGGCTTTGCCGTCGCTGTCCCCGAACACCCCGGCAGCAACGCCCAACAAATCCAAGACTTAGTAACAGGCAGAGCCAATCAAGTAGCAGAACCAGCAGAATTTGTCAACCGCCCCCTCGACATCAAAGACCTGCTCGATTATTTAACCAAACTTTCTACAACCGATCCGGCCTACCAAGGGCAGTTCGACTTGCAGCGAGTCGGCGTCATCGGCCAGTCTTTCGGTGGCTATACGGCTTTAGCATTAGCCGGGGCAGGGATTAATTTTGCACAGCTAGACAAAGATTGCGGACTCGAGAACGATAGTTGGAACCTCTCCCTACTGTTGCAGTGCCGCGCCCGCGGCCTAGAGCGCAACCAGTACAATTTCGGCGACCCGCGCATCAAAGCTGCGATCGCCGTTAACCCGATCGCCAGCAGCATTCTCGGAGAAACAAACCTCAGCAAAATCCAAATCCCCGTCATGCTAATCGCAGGCAGCGCCGATACAGTCGCCCCCGCTTTGCTCGAACAAATTCAACCGTTCACATGGCTGACATCGCCCAACAAATATCTCGTACTGATGAACAACGGGACTCACTTCTCAACGATCGAGGAATCCCCTCAAAGCCTCTTTCTGCCACCACCACAGGCGATCGGGCCCGAACCAGCTTTAGCCCGCCGCTACCTCAGCGGACTCAGCCTAGCGTTCATGGAAAGCTATTTGAACAATAAATCCAATTTCCGCCCGTATTTGGAGCCATCCTACGCTTTAAGCATCTCCAGAGACACTCTCGGACTGAGAATTTTGCGATCGCTCACCCCCCAGCAACTCCTGCAGTTCAGGATTTCTCCACCTCCTCGCATCCCTGCCTCTCCACCTGCGATCGCTCCTGTTCCTTTACCTTCTCCACCTCCCATAGATCCTGTTCGTTAGGGTTGAGGTGCGCCGCGCGTGAACGCTGTCATCTCTTTTCGTGCGGGGGCGATGGGCCATCTCTTTCCTCTCATCAGCTTTCCTAATCACACTCATCAGTTTAACTGTCGTCAAACCCCTTTACAAACCTTAACGATAGGCGTAATAATATAAACATCATCCGAACATTGACAACCAAATACAGCAATC
>NZ_JAUBUY010000078.1:0-21263 GCF_036705565.1 Microcoleus sp. AT8-B5 | reverse complement strand
TTTATTCAGAATGAAGCGCTGGCGGCGGAATTGGCTGCTAAGTTCTGGTTGGGGAAGGAGAAAGAAGAATTTGCCCACATCTACCTGACTAAAGCCCACTATGGCTATCAATACTGGGGGGCTAAACGTAAAGTTGAGAGTTTGGAGGAAAAATATCCCCAATTAATAGTGAGAACTTCAGGGAAGACAACTACTCAAACAAAAAACCGAACAACGACGGCGACTACTAGCAGCAATTTGGGTGAGACGCTAGATTTGGCTACGGTGATGAAAGCTTCTTTCGCGATTTCGGGTGAAATTGTTTTGAGTAGCTTGCTGGAAAGGTTGATGAAAATTGCGATCGAGAATGCGGGGGCGCAAAAGGGTTTTTTGATTTTAGAAAAAGCGGGAAACTGGGCGATTGAGGCGGAAGGTTCGGTGCAGGAGGATGAGGTTAGTGTGCTGCAATCGCTTCCTCTCAATCCGATAGCAGCTTCTGGGGGAACTCCTTTGCTGGCTTGTGCTATCGCTAATTATGTGATTCGCACTCAGGAAAATGTGGTGTTAAATAATGCGGCTCAAGAGGGACAATTTACTCGCGATCCTTATATTGCAGCTACTCAACCGAAGTCTATTCTTTGCACTCCTCTGCTGCACCAAGGTAAGTTGACTGGCCTTCTTTATTTGGAAAATAACCTGACTGAAGGGGCTTTTACTACGGATCGCCTAGAATTGTTAAAACTTTTATCTGCCCAAATTGCTATTTCCATTGAAAATGCTCAGCTTTACAAAAATTTACAGGAGTTTAATCAAAACTTAGAGCAATTAGTGAGCGATCGTACTCAACAATTATCGAACACCCTAGAGGCTTTAAAAGCCACCCAAACACAGCTAGTCGAATCTGAAAAAATGGCATCTCTGGGAGGATTAGTTGCTGGTGTTGCCCACGAAATTAATACTCCCATCGGAGTTGGTGTCACGGTTGCTTCAGCTTTGGCAGAAAATACCACAGAATTTGCATCTATTTATAAAAGTGGCAAAATGAAGCGATCGGATTTAGAAGAATTTGTCGATATTGCTACCCAAAGCAGTAAGGCACTTCTAATTAACCTAGAGCGGGCAGCAGCCTTGATTCAAAGCTTTAAGCAAGTAGCAGTCGATCGCTCTAGCGAAGAACGACGTACTTTCCAGATCAGACCTTATCTTGATGAAATTTTATTACAATTAAAACCAAAGTTGAAAAATAGCCAACATTCGCTTAAAATTAAGGGAGATAGCAAAATTGCTATAGATTCTTATCCAGGAGCCTTGTCCCAAGTTGTGACAAACTTGCTAATCAATTCTCTGATTCATGCCTACGAACCAGGGATTTCTGGGGAACTAATCTTTGATTGGGAGCAAGAAGGTAATCGGCTAAGGTTTGAATACGCCGATGAAGGTAAAGGTATTCCCCCAGAAAACTTAAGTAAAATTTTTGAGCCATTTTTTACCACTAAGCGTGGTCAAGGTGGCAGTGGTTTAGGGTTACATATTGTCTACAATTTAGTCACCCAAAAACTAAAAGGTGAAATTGAATGTCTAAGTGAGGTGGGAAGAGGCACCAAGTTTATTATTAAATTACCGATGCAAATTGATTCACCAATGTAGAGTTCTAATTCCGATTTCCTGGCCAAGATAACTAAGTAAGTCCACCTAATTAGAAGTAAAATAAGGATGACTGAAAAGGTTGCTGTGTAAATCTTCTCCCTTCTGCCTTTTGCTTAGCTTAACAGGTTTTCTAACTTCAAACCTACACATTAGTAAAAAATAAAGGTGTACAGCAATGAAAAGTGATTTTGACGATTTCTTAACTCAACCATCTCCAGAAACAGTATACTTTGCCGAAGCGATCGACTCGGATGACGAGATATTGTTTGCAGATGAAACAACAGAAGAAAAACTGAGTGAAAGCTGGAAAATTTTAGTTGTAGATGATGAGGCTCAAGTTCACACCGCTACCGAAATATCACTCAGGAAGTTTGTCTTTGAAAATAAATCTTTAACCTTCATTAATGCTTACTCAGCTCGTGAAGCTAGACAGCTAATCCAAGAAAATCCTGATGTTGCCATCATCTTACTAGATGTAATTATGGAAACAGATGATGCTGGCTTAAACTTTGTTAAATATGTCCGAGAAGTTTTAGGCAATCAGTTAGTGCGAATTATTTTACGCACGGGTCAACCCGGACAAGTACCGGAAAAAAGCATTATTATCAATTACGATATTAATGACTATAAAACTAAAACTGAATTAACGACATCAAAGCTATACACTACGATCCTAACAGCTTTGAGAAGTTTTTCTCTGAGTCAGAGTTTGCAGGCTGAAATAGAGCGACGCGAACAAGTAGAGAAAGCACTCCGTCTCAGTGAAGAAAAAGAACACCAAAAATCTGTTGCTTTAGATCATTTTGTCAAACAACTCCAAGAAACACAACTCCAGCTAGTTCAAAGTGAAAAAATGTCTAGTCTCGGTCAATTAGTTGCAGGTGTCGCTCATGAAATCAACAATCCGGTTAACTTTATTTACGGCAATCTGTCCCACGCCAACGACTATATTAAAGAACTCATTAATATGTTGAATCTTTACCAAAGGTATTACCCGCAACCTGAAGCAGAAATTGTCCATGAAATAGAAGATGCAGAGTTGCCATTTATCATAGATGATTTACCAAAATTGCTTTCTTCCATGCAGTTAGGGATCGAACGCATTCGCAATATTGTTCACTCTCTACGCAATTTTTCTCGGTTGGATGAAACTGAAATTAAATCAGTAGATATCCACGAAGGCATTAATAGCACTTTGATGATCTTACAGCACCGACTAAAGGCTAAGTCCGATCGCCCTGCTATCAATGTGATAAAAGACTATGGCGTATTGCCGCTTGTGAACTGTTATGCCGGTCAGCTCAATCAGGTGTTTATGAACCTTTTAGCGAATGCTATAGATGCTTTAGAAGAGCGGCTAAGTAGAGAAGATGGTGCAGTTTTTCACCCCCAGATTTTGATTCGGACTGAAGTTGTACCCGGCAATTCGCCTGACAACATTAGCTCGGCTTCCCACATCCTGGTAACAATTTCTGATAATGGTGTGGGCATGACCGAAACAGTTCGTGCTAAACTTTTCACTCCCTTTTTTACTACTAAGCCCATAGGAAAAGGTACAGGCATGGGATTGTCCATCAGCAGAAAAATTCTGATAGAAAAACACTGCGGTCAATTGGAGTGTATTTCTACGCCAGAGCAGGGAACGCAGTTTATTATTGATCTGCCGACTATCTGTAGATCCACTAAGATCGCCACCGTAGCGGATGCCTAGAAAACTCATCGGGCTGAATTGATTGTATACCGTTTTTCAGTTGCCTGAGAATAGGGTAATTGCTCATTAATCGGAATTATGACAGGATTTTTCCCCGCAGCAAGTTCCCCCCTTCTGGGTTCGGGATAGGCGCTGCGGCTTTAGCCACATTCTTCTAATACTAATTCTAAAAAATCATGCAACAGTAGCGCTCCGGGTGCGTCGCCCTAGAAAAGTTATCAAAAAAAGCGACTATCTCACAGATCCGCACCGGTGCATAAGCTGTTGCGCGTTAAAATTGCATATTCGGGACGGACTCGCCTGCCCATCCCACAAGAATTTGAGTGATTTTTGACACACAATTTAAATGGAGAACAGCTTACAGTGTTTCAGGAAACAAACCACAAACTTATAACTGTTGCAAGATTGTGGAGAATTGGTATAACTTAGAGCAGATTACAGGTTTATGAAGTAAACCCCCGATGGCTCAATCCCCGTAAGGGAATGGCATTGCGGTGTCTAAAGCTGCACCCCAGAAACCGGGTTTCTTTATATCTCTCGCATCATTACTTATTTTGTTGCTCGAAACCCGGTCGATCGCGATATACATCTACATGAAATATGCTGTATATATAGGACAAGAGTTGAGCGCGAAAATACAAGATTAATACATCCTGATAGCTCGTTTGAAACGAAAAACTTTTTGTTATTCTAAATCAGACGACAAGTTTAGCAGATATTATCTTCGATTATTAATTTACTATCTAAAATTTGCTAATTTTCCCATGCCATATCAAAATTAAAGAAATTATTTGGCTTTTATGCGATCGCCGGCGTTGCTTAGGATCGCGAATTAAATAACTGACAATTTTAATTTTTATTGTGGTATGGGCTCTTATAGCCCGTCCAAAAAGGACGGGCTATAAGAGCCCATCCCACTTTCAAGAGTGGAAGTTATTTAATTCTCATTCCTTACACAACCATACTATACATAACATAGCGCAAATAGTGCGGAGTAGGCAAAGGAACTAATTTAGGATTAGCGATCGCACGTCATGCGATTTGAAATTGGAAATTTGAGATTTAAGATTTGAGATTGCTCGCACGGATGAGTCCGGGGGTGGCGATCGGGATGGCGAGCTTTTTTTACAGGTAAACGGATGAATCCGGATGCTTGTGACCAAATTGCTTTGGGTAAAAGAATAGTTGATAAACATTGGGAAAAAATTACAGTTAATTCTGTCCCTACCGAGGCTGCAGAGTTGGCGATCGCTATCTTTGTCAAATAATAAAATACAATGGAATAGAAGGTTTTAATTTAACTGTTGTATAAACGAGTTATGGATGCGATCGCAAATTTGTCAGGTTATCAGATTACAGAGCAACTTTATGCAGGTACACGTACCCTAGTTTATCGAGGCATCCGTACCCGCGATCAATACCCAGTCGTCATCAAACTGCTGCGAAATGAATACCCCACCTTCAACGAAATCGTCCAGTTTCGCAACCAATATACCATTGCCAAAAATCTCGACTTCCCTCACATCGTCAAACCCTTGACGCTGGAAGTATACCAAAATAGCTATGCCCTCGTAATGGAGGACTTTGGCGGAGTCTCCCTATCTACTTATCTAAAAACAGCAACAAATAACACCCAACCATCTCCAGCTTTACGTTTAACCGAATTTCTCCAAATCGCCATACCACTAACAGACATTATTCACTATCTATACCAAAACCGAGTCATTCACAAAGATATTAAACCCGCTAATATTCTCATTAAGCCAGACACCAAAGAAATTCAACTAATTGACTTTAGTATTGCATCCCTCCTACCACGAGAAACCCCAGAAATTCAGAATCCCAATATTTTAGAAGGAACATTAGCCTATCTCTCCCCCGAACAAACAGGACGGATGAATCGAGGCATTGACTATCGTAGTGATTTTTATTCCCTGGGTGTGACCTTTTATGAATTGTTAACAGGACAGTTGCCATTTGTCTCAGATGATCCGATGAAATTGGTGCATTGTCACCTCGCTAAACACTCGATACCGAGCCATCAAATAAATCCAGAAGTTCCCCTAATTTTATCTAAAATTGTCAGTAAGCTGATGGCGAAAAATGCCGAAGACCGCTATCAAAGTGCATTGGGCATCAAGCACGATTTAGATAATTGCTTATTTCAGTTACAACAAACAGCCTATATTGAATATTTTGAACTAGGAAAGCGAGATATTAGCGATCGCTTTACTATCCCTGAAAAGCTCTACGGTAGAGAAAAAGAAGTCGATAAACTATTAGCTGCATTTGAGCGAGTCAGCCTGGGAGCAACGGAAATGATGCTAGTAGCTGGTTTTTCGGGAATTGGGAAAACCGCCGTTGTTAATGAAGTTCATAAACCCATAGTCCGTCAGCGTGGTTATTTTATCAAAGGCAAGTACGATCAATTTCAACGCAACATTCCCTTCAGTGCCTTTGTGCAAGCCTTCCGCAACTTAATGAGTCAATTGCTATCCGAATCAGATACCCAACTGCAAACATGGAAAACCCAGATTTTAGCAGCAGTGGGAGATAACGGACAAGTTTTGATTGACGTGATTCCTGAGTTAGAACGCATAATTGGCGCTCAACTTGCTGCAACAGAATTGTCAGGAAGTGCCTCCCAAAATCGCTTTAATCTGCTCATGCAGAAATTCGTGCAAGTTTTCACTAGCAAAGAACATCCTTTAGTGATGTTTTTGGATGACTTGCAATGGGCGGATTCAGCTTCCCTGAATTTGCTACAATTATTGATGATGGATACAGGGTATTTATTAGTATTAGGAGCCTATCGAGACCATGAAGTTTCGCCAGTGCATCCATTTATTTTGACAGTGGATGAGATAGTAAAAACTGGGGCAACTGTGAATACGATTACTTTGCAACCGTTAAGCCAAACTGATATGAATTTGTTGGTGGCGGATACGCTCAATAGCGAATCATCTCTTGCCCAACCTTTGACCAAATTAGTATATCAAAAAACTCAGGGAAATCCTTTTTTCGCCACTCAGTTTCTCAAGGCATTACATGACGAGCAGCTCATTAGCTTTAACTGGGATATTCGGCATTGGCAGTGTGATATTGCCCAAGTCAAAGCCTTAGCAATCACTGATGATGTCGTTGAATTCATGGCTTTGCAATTGCAGAAGTTGCCGCCAGCAACTCAGGAGGTTCTCAAATTGGCTGCTTGTATTGGATCGCAGTTTGATTTGAATACCTTAGTAATTGTCAGTGAGCAATCTGCTGCAATGACGGCTACGGCTTTATGGAAAGCATTGCAGGAAGGTTTAGTTATTCCCACAACCAAAATCTATAAGTTCTTTACCGAATCGGATAGTGATGAAATTTTCCAGGCTTCAGCTAATCCCACTTATCGATTTTTACACGATCGCGTCCAGCAAGCCGCATATTCCCTGATTCCCGATTCAGATAAAAAAGAAACTCATCTCAAAATCGGACAATTACTTCAGCAAAATTGTTCAAAAATAGAGCAAGAAGAAAAACTGTTTGATATTGTCGGACATTTGAATCGAGGAATTGAGTTAATTCCCCAACCGAGCGAACGAGAAGCATTAGCTAAACTGAACTTAGAAGCCGGTTGTAAAGCCAGAAATTCTACCGCCTACACAACAGCTAGAGTTTATCTGCAAACAGGGATTGATCTACTAACAGCCGACTGTTGGCAAAGCCAGTATGAATTAACCCTGAAACTCTATGTTGCTGCTGCTGAAGCAGCCTATTTGAATGCTGACTTTGACAGCATGGAAGAGATTGCAGCACAAGTTTTGCAAGCAGCCCAGACAATCTTAGACAAAATCAAAATTTACGAAATTCAAATCGCCGCCCAGACAGCACAAAGCAAGTCACTAGAAGCCATTGCAGTAGCAAGAGATGCACTCTGGCAATTGGGGATTGAACTACCCAGTGCACCTGACGAAGCCTTGATTAGCCAAGCGCTACAAGCTGTTGCTAGCCAACTCCAAGGTAGACGGATTGAAGACCTAGCTAATCTGCCGATGATAACTGATGCCAAGGCTCAGGCTGCCATGCCACTGTTAGGAACGTTATATTCTCCCATCTTTCTGGGAATGCCCGGTTTGCTGCCCCTACTTAGCTCCAAGATGGTGAGTTTATCGCTCTCCTTTGGGAACACGCCAGCATCGACGGTGGGGTATGGCATTCACGGACTGGTGTTGTGTGCCTTTTTGGGAGAGGTGGAAACGGGGTATGCCTTTGGTAAATTGGCACTTTCATTGCTGGATAGGTTTAATGTCCGGGAATTCAAGTCCATGATTCTGAATCTATTTGGAGCCTTTATTCAGCATCGCAAAGAAGCAATGAGGGCTGTGATGCTGACGACGAAAGATAGCTATACGGCTGGCATGGAAACTGGCGATTTTCTAAGCGCTGGCTACAGCATGGTCACTTACAGCTATATGAACTTTTTCAGTGGAGTAGAACTGAGCAATTTGGAATCAGAAATAACAAGTTACAGCGCCGCCTTGGCTCAGGTAAAGCAATATTCGGCTCAGATTTATGTAGATATGGTGCGGCAGACGGTGAATAACTTAAAGGAAGTTGAGATTCTGTCGGATTGCTTAATCGGCCTAGCCTACGATGAAACAGTGATGATTCCCAAGCATAATCAGGATTATGAATTCACTGCCATCGCCGAGGTTTATATCTACAAACTGTTGCTTGCTTACTGCTTTGGTAACTACAAAGAGGCTAGCAATTACGTTAGCCAAGCCCAGCCCTATTTGATAGCAGTACCAGGATGTATTTTTATTCCCATTTTCCATTTCTATGCAGCCCTGACGCACTTGGCGCTTTTACCCACACAGCCAGAAATTGAGCAAGCTGATATTTTGGCATCTGTGGAAATCCATCAAACGACTCTGCACCAGTGGGCGCAAAATGCTCCCATGAATCATCTCCATAAGTGGTATTTAGTTGAAGCAGAAAGGCAGCGGGTTTTGGGTTACAAGGCAGATGCACTGGAAATGTACGATCGCGCGATCTCCCTCGCTAAAGAAAATCTCTTCCTCAACGAAGAAGCCCTCGCCAACGAACTCGCCGCCAAATTCTACCTAAAATGGGGCAAAGAAAAAGTAGCTCAAGCCTACATGATTGAAGCATATTATTGTTATGCCCGCTGGGGAGCTAAAGCCAAAATTGACGATTTGGAAAAACGTTATCCTCGCCTACTCGGTATTATCATTCAGCAAGCTCAAGCCTTTAGTTCATTAAAGGAAACGATCGCCCGCGGCACAATTACTTATAATACCAACTCTTCTAGCAGCAACTCTGAATTTCTCGATTTGCCTACTCTGATCAAAGCCTCTCAAGCCATTTCTGGGGAGATTGAACTAGATAAACTCCTGACTACTCTCCTAAAAATAGCGATCGCGAATGCTGGCGCCACTAAGTGTGTCTTATTGCTCAAACAAAAACAGTATTTACAGGTAGCGGCGCTTGTAGCAGAGGGACAGGAACCTGAGCTATTACCATCAATACCTCTAGAATCAAGTCAGGATGTAGCAATTAGTTTGGTTAACACTGTCAAGCGTAGTTTGAAACCTTTGGTAATAGTTGATGCTAGGGTAAGTTCCCAGGTTGGGAGCGATCGCTATATTGAACAGCACCAGCCGATCAGTGTTCTTTGTATTCCAATTCTTAATCAAGGCCAGTTGATAGGAGTTTTTTACCTGGAAAATAACCTGACGGTTGGGGCCTTTACGAGCGATCGCATTGAAGTGCTAAATTTGCTAGCTTCTCAAGCTGCTATTTCCTTAGAAAATGCCCGTTTGTATCAAGAATCTCAACAAGCATTCACAGCTCTCAAGCAGGCACAATTAACAATTGTTCAAAGCGAAAAGATGTCAGCATTGGGAAACTTAGTGGCTGGCGTGGCTCACGAAATTAATAATCCCGTTGGTTTTCTGGGGGGTAATATTCAACCAGCCTTAGATTATATCAAAGATTTGTTTGGATTGCTCGATTTGTATGAAGAAAAATATCCCCAACTCGATCCAGAGATTCGAGAGGAAATCGAGAACATCGATCTGGAATACATCCGGGAAGATTTACCGAAATTAGTAGGTTCGATGCGGGAAGGCGTGAAGCGGATTCGGGATATTAGTACCAGTCTAAGGACATTCTCCCGTGCCGATACTAACTATCCCGTAGCTTGCAATATCCACGATGGCATCGATAGCACCATTATGATCCTGAAACATCGCCTCAAGGCTAACGAAACTCGTCCAGAAATTCAAGTGATTAGGGAATACGGTAATTTGCCACCCGTGGAGTGTTATGCCGGACAGTTGAATCAAGTATTTATGAATTTGTTAGGTAATGCGATCGATGCTTTGGAGGAATCAAATCAAGGACGTAATTATGCAGAAATACTCAACAAAATTATAATTAAAACCGACATTTATCGGGATCGAAAGCAAGCGATACTTTGCATTAAAGATAACGGTGTCGGCATGAGTGAAGCAGTGCGAGAGAAGATTTTTGATGAGTTATTTACTACCAAGGAAGTAGGAAAAGGCACGGGGTTGGGATTGGCGATCGCACGGCAGATTGTAGTTGAGAAACACGGCGGTACAATCGAGGTAAATTCTGTATTGGGAGAAGGGACGGAGTTTAGAATTTTATTGCCGATGAAAGGATAAGCATATCTTGATAGATCGCCATCTTTATCCTCAAAATAGAAAAAAATAAAAGCGGTAGAGTTGGTATGCTGGGGATTTCGCACGCAGTTCTATTTTTCTCAGACTTGACGAATAAAAGTGTATACTTAGTGGCAAGAGTCAATGTCTGAGATGGAGTAATCCAGATGAATGCAGTAGTGGATTTAACGAACCGAATTTCGGGATATCATCTGGGCGATCAATTATACTGCGGTTCGAGAACCCTAGTTTATCGAGCCATCCGAGAAACAGATCAGCTTCCGGTTGTCATTAAACTATTAAATCGAGACTATCCCAGCTTCAGCGAACTGCTGCAATTCCGCAACCAGTACACCATCGCCAAAAACCTAAGTCTGCCCGGAGTCGTTGAACCCTACAATTTGGAATCCTATCGCCACAGCTATGCCCTAGTAATGGAGGATTTTGGCGGTATTTCTCTGCGAGACTACGCCCAAGAGCACTCGCTGACTCTAGCAGAAGTATTGGAAATTGCCATTCAAATAACTGACATCCTTGACGCACTATACCGAAACCGAGTCATCCACAAAGATATTAAGCCAGCTAACATCCTAATACATCCCGAAACTAAACAAATTAAACTCATAGACTTTAGCATCGCCTCCTTACTGCCAAGAGAAACTCAAGAAATTCAAAATCCCAACGTTTTAGAAGGAACCCTCGCCTATATTTCTCCCGAACAAACTGGACGAATGAACCGAGGTATCGACTACCGCACTGACTTTTATTCTCTGGGGGTCACATTTTACGAATTGCTGACAGGAAAACTGCCATTTGAATGTGAAGATCCGATGGAGTTGGTTCACTGCCATATTGCCAAACAACCTCCGGCAATAAACAGCAAAGAAATCCCGCAGGTGGTTTCGGATATTGTCATGAAGCTAATGGCAAAAAATGCCGAAAAACGCTATCAAAGTGCCTTGGGGTTGAAGCATGACTTAGAACGATGTTTGCAGCAGTGCCAAGAAACTGGAAAGATTGAAACTTTTGAGTTAGGAAGGCGGGATGTCTGCGATCGCTTCCTGATTCCTGAAAAGCTTTATGGTCGTGAAACTGAAGTAAAAACCCTGTTGAGTGCCTTCGATCGCGTGGCAAGTGGCACATCCGAATTAATGCTAGTCGCTGGGTTCTCCGGGATTGGAAAAACGGCTGTCGTCAACGAGGTACATAAACCGATTGTCCGGCAGCGGGGCTATTTCATCAAAGGCAAATTCGACCAGTTTAACCGCAACATTCCCTTCTCGGCATTTGTCCAGGCATTCCGCGATTTTATGGCACAATTACTCAGTGAAAGTGATGCCAAACTCAAGGCGTGGAAAAATAAGATTTTAGAAGCGGTTGGGGAAAACGGACAAGTAATTATTGAAATCATCCCCGAATTAGAAAAAATTATTGGTCAACAGCCAGCCGCCCTTGAATTATCAGGAACTGCTGCCCAGAATCGCTTTAATTTATTATTTCAAAAATTTACTAAAGTCTTTACCAGCTTAGAACATCCATTCGTAATGTTTTTAGATGATTTGCAATGGGCAGATTCAGCATCACTAAAGTTAATGCAGGTCTTAATGGGTGATACAGGTCATCTTTTATTAATTGGTGCGTATCGTGATAACGAAGTCCACCCAGCGCATCCATTAATGTTAACTTTGAGTGAGATTCAAAAAACACCAGCAACGATTAATAGGATTACTTTAGCAGCACTCAATAAAGTCACAGTAAATCAATTAGTTGCTGATACCCTTAAATGTACTGAAAGTTTGGCATGGACTCTTTCTGGATTAATTTATCAAAAAACTCAAGGAAATCCGTTTTTTGCTACTCAATTTATCAAGGCATTACATCAAGATGAATTGATTTATTTTAACTGGGAAGAGGGTTGTTGGCAATGTGATATCGCACAAGTAAATCAGCTTGTTTTTACAGATGATATTGTTAGCTTTATGGCCTTGCAATTAGAAAAATTGCCTACCTCAACTCAACAGGTGTTACAGCTAGCAGCTTGTATTGGAAATCAGTTTGATTTGGCTACTTTGGCGATGGTTTCTGAACAATCCCAAACCGAAGTGGCTGCAAGTTTATGGAAAGCCTTGCAGGAAGGTTTGATTTTAGCCCAAAGTGAAGTTTATAAGTTTTATGTTGGGGAAGAATATCAATTACTTGACCCAGAAAATTCTGAGATTGTTGCATATAGATTTTTACATGACCGGGTGCAACAAGCGGCATACTCCCTAATCCCCGCCGATGAAAAACAAACCGTTCACCTGAAGATTGGACAGTTAATCCTGAGTAACACCCTCGAAAGCAACCGGGAAGAACGCATTTTTGAAATCGTCAGTCAACTTAATGTTGCGGCTGAATCAATCGTCCAATCCGCAGAACGTCAAAGATTGGCGCAATTTAATTTGATGGCAAGTCGCAAGGCAAAAGCAGCGATCGCCTATACTGCCGCCTGCAAATATGCCGAAGTGGGCATTGGGTTACTCACTCAAAACAGTTGGCAGCATCAGTATGAGTTGACGCTAGCACTCTATCAAGTCGCCACAGAAACCGCCTATCTGAGCGGTGATTTAGAGAAAATGGCAGCCAATGCCCGCCTTGTCCTGAAGCACGCCAAAAGCCCATTAGATCAAATCAGCGTTTATGAAGTGAAGATTGAGGCATTCACTGCTCAAGGTCATTTTACTCAAGCGATCGCGGCGGCACTTGCCATCTTAAAGCAATTGGGAGTGGAACTGCCTGCAGCCCCTACCCAGGAAGATGTGGCGGCTGCCTTTAGTACCGTCTCCGATGCGATTGGAGAGCGTTTGCCTGGTGAGTTACTCAACCTCAGCGAAGCAAGGGATGTGAACATCTTGGCAGCGGCTCGAATTTTGACATCGGCAGCACCGGGCGCTTATCTTTCTCAGCCACTGTTGTATTTACTGGTGATTTTAAAAAAGGTTTATCTGTCCATCGTGTATGGCAATGAGTCAACCTCGACCTTTTGTTATGCCTCTTATGGGATATTGATGTGTGGTGTGTTGGGAAAAGTTGAATTAGGTTATGAATTCGGTCAGTTAGCCCTTGACCTGCTATCACGTTATCCCAATTCCGAATTAAAGGGGAAAACTTTATCACTCGTCTATGTGTACACAAGGCATTGGAAAATGCACCTGCGTGAGACATTACAGCCCTTGCAGATGGCTTATTGTAGTTGTTTAGATGTAGGCGATTTGGCTTTCGCGGGCTACTCTGCCTATAACTACGGTTTTTACTCCTATTTTGCAGGGCAGAATTTAACGCAACTGGAGCCGGAAGTTGCCGGATATTGTGAATCGCTCAAGCACCTCAAGCAAAATCTAACTCTGACTTATTCCCAGTTGAATCGACAAATTCTGCTGAATTTAATGGGGGATGCAGATAACGTGGTGGTGTTGAGCGGTGCAGCGTACAATGAACAGCATCAACTTCCATTACATGAAACAACGGGCGATCGCACCGGATTAGCATTGCTGTGGATTAACAAACTGATTGTGTCCTATCTGTTTTCAGAGTTTGAAGAAGCTGTAGAACAGGCTGGGCAGGCAAGACAGTATTTGGATGCTGTCCTTGCTTTTTTATATGTACCAATCTTTCATTTTTATGAGTCTTTAGTCCAGTTAGCATGGTTTGGCCAATTTTCGGATCCAGAAGAGCAGCAAATGAAAGAATGCGTCGCTGCTAACCAAGAAAAACTAAAATACTGGGCAACTTATGCGCCGATGAATTTTTTGCACAAATTTCATTTAGTCGAGGCGGAACGAGAGCGAGTACAAGGTAATAAAGCTGAGGCATTAGAGTTGTACGATCGCGCGATCGCAGGAGCCAAAGAAAACGAATACCTCCAAGAAGAAGCGTTAGCAAACGAATTAGCTGCAAAATTCTACCTAGATTGGGGAAAAGAAAAAGTTGCCGCCAGCTATATGCAGGAATCATATTACTGTTATGCCCGTTGGGGAGCTAAAGCCAAAGTTGAACACCTAGAACAAAGCTATCCCCAATTACTTCATCCCATCCTGAATCAGCCGAAACTTCGCTTTAATCCTCTAGAGACGTTGGTAACGATTAGCCAGTCTTCGCACATTTCTACCACCAGCAGCACCAGTATTTCCGATGCCCTTGATTTCGCATCTATTGTGCAAGCTGCTCAAGCTTTATCGAGTAAAATTCATATTGATGAATTACTCGATACCCTCAATCAAATTATTTTGAAAACTTCTGGCGCAGAAACTTGTGCTTTGCTACTCCCCCATCGGGATGAATGGCAAATCCGGGCCATAACTCACATCAATCCAGATAATGAGTTACCCACAACCTTACTGCAAACCCAATCTATCGATGGCTCGGAGATGATTCCGCTCAAGCTGGTTTATTATGTCAAACACACCCTGGAAACTGTGGTTATTGAAGGTGGCAAGACGGATATTCCGGGTTTAATGAATGACTGTACGCTCCAGTATCACTCTCAGAGTATGCTATGTACTCCGATTATCGATCGCGGGAACTTAGTTGCGATACTTTATCTCGAACATAGCTCGACGAAAGGAGTGTTTACTCGCGATCGTCTCCTCATCCTCAACTTCCTCTGCACTCAGGCTGCCATTTCCCTAGAAAATGCGCGATTGTATCAGCAAGCGCAGGACTACGCCCACCAGGTTGAACAATCACAACTGCAATTAGTGCAGAGCGAAAAAATGTCGGCTTTGGGCAATTTAGTGGCCGGGGTTGCCCATGAAATTAATAATCCCGTGGGATTTATTTCTGGCAATATTCATGAAGCGATCGCCGCCGTCAAAGATATTACAGAATACTTGCAGCTATATCAAGAAAAATTTCCGAGTCCCGGTGAGGAGATTGAAGAAAAAGCTGAAGAGATCGATATCGAATATCTTTTAGAAGATTTGCCAAAAATGTTGCATTCTATGCAAGTCGGGTGCGATCGCATTCAAGGTATCAGCACCAGTCTTCGTACCTTCTCCCGAACAGACAAAGATTACAAAGTTTCTTTCAATATTCATGACGGAATTAACAGTACGATTTTGATTCTCAAACACAGATTGAAAGCGAACGAACAGCGTCCAGCGATTGAAGTTGTGAAAGAGTACGGGAACTTGCCCTCTGTCGATTGCTTCCCCGGACAACTCAATCAGGTGTTTATGAATATCTTGGCAAATGCCATTGATGCACTGGAAGAATCTAATCGGGAACCGAGTTTAGATAAGATTAAAACCCCAGCCCATTGCATCACGATTCGGACAGAAAGACAGTCTTCTGAGTGGGTGAGTATTCGCATTTATGACAACGGAACAGGCATAGCAGATGAGATAAAATGTCATATTTTTGACCACTTATTTACAACTAAAGGTGTGGGTAAAGGCACGGGGTTAGGATTGGCGATCGCACGGCAGATTGTAGTTGAGAAACACGGCGGTAAAATCGAGGTAAATTCTGTATTGGGAGAAGGGACGGAGTTTACAATTTTATTGCCTACAAACGGATGAAGTTAATTATGCGATCGCCGCCTTTAACCCTTACACATAGAGGCGCACATTAATTTTTAGCAGTCACTATTTGAGATGAGGAGAGCCAAAATGAATGCAGGTATAGATTTAACCAGTCCAATTGCCGGATACCGTCTAATCGAGCAACTGTACAGTGGTTCTAAAACCCTGGTTTACCGAGCTTTTCGAGAAATCGATCTGCTTCCCGTTGTCATTAAACTATTCAATAGAGACTATCCCAGTTTCAGCGAACTGCTGCAATTTCGCAACCAGTATACCATCGCAAAAAATTTACGTCTGCCGGGAGTCGTTGAACCTTACTGTCTGAAATCCTACCACCACAGCTATGCCCTAGTGATGGAGGATTTTGGCGGCATTTCTCTATGGCAATACGCCCAAGATAGATGCCGAAGACGGATCGGTGAAGCACCTACGCTGACTTTAGCAGAAATATTGGAAATTGCCATTCAAATAACTGACATCCTTGACGCACTATACCGAAATCGAGTCATCCACAAAGATATTAAGCCAGCTAACATCCTAATACATCCCGAAACTAAACAAATTAAACTCATAGACTTTAGCATCGCCTCCTTACTGCCAAGAGAAACTCAAGAAATTCAAAATCCCAACGTTTTAGAAGGAACCCTCGCCTATATTTCTCCCGAACAAACTGGACGAATGAACCGAGGTATCGACTACCGCACTGACTTTTATTCTCTGGGGGTCACATTTTACGAATTGCTGACAGGAAAACTGCCATTTGAATGTGAAGATCCGATGGAGTTGGTTCACTGCCATATTGCCAAACAACCTCCGGCAATAAACAGCAAAGAAATCCCGCAGGTGGTTTCGGATATTGTCATGAAGCTAATGGCAAAAAATGCCGAAAAACGCTATCAAAGTGCCTTGGGGTTGAAGCATGACTTAGAACGATGTTTGCAGCAGTGCCAAGAAACTGGAAAGATTGAAACTTTTGAGTTAGGAAGGCGGGATGTCTGCGATCGCTTCCTGATTCCCGACAAAATCTATGGACGAGAAACCGAAGTAAAAACGCTCATACAAGCCTTTGAAAGAGTCAGCAAAGGTGCAACAGAAATAATGCTCGTTGCGGGTTTTTCAGGAATTGGCAAAACTGCCGTTGTCAACGAAGTTCATAAACCCATTGTGCGGGAACGGGGTTATTTTATCAAAGGAAAATACGATCAATTTCATCGCAACATTCCCTTCAGCGCCTTTGTGCAAGCATTCCGCGATTTAATTGGGCAATTGCTATCCGAATCAGATTGGCAATTAGAAACATGGAAAAGCCAGATATTAACTGCATTAGGAGACAATGGACAAGTCTTAATTGACGTAATTCCTGAGTTAGAAAATATTATCGGTAAACAGCCAGCCGCCCTTGAATTATCGGGAACTGCAGCCCAAAATCGGTTTAATCTCCTATTGCCCAAATTTGTGCAAGTATTTACCAGTAAAGAACATCCATTAGTCATGTTTTTAGATGACTTGCAATGGGCAGATTCCGCATCACTTAACTTGCTGAACTTATTGATGCAAGAGGCTGGGTATCTATTAATATTAGGTGCTTATCGAGATAATGAAGTCTCCCCCGTACATCCATTTATTTTAACAGTGGATGAAATTGTTAAAACTGGGGCAACGGTGAATACAATTACTTTGCCACCGTTAAGGGAACCTGATATGAATCAGTTAGTGGCAAATACACTGAATTGTGAATTATCCCTAGCCGCTCCTTTGACAAAATTAGTGTTTCAAAAAACTCAAGGTAATCCTTTTTTTGCGACTCAGTTTATCAAAGCATTACATGATGACAAGTTAATTAGCTTTGATTGCAAAAAGCAATATTGGCAATGCGATATTGCCCAAGTGAAGGCCTTAGCAATTACGGATAATGTGGTTGAATTCATGGCATTGCAATTACAGAAATTGCCCCGAGAAACTCAGGATAGTCTCAAACTAGCGGCTTGTATTGGGGCGCAGTTTGATTTGAATACCTTAGCAATTGTCAGTGAGAAATCTGCCGACAGTAGCGCCACAGCTTTATGGAAAGCCTTGCAAGAAGGTTTGGTAATTCCTACTACCGAAATTTATAAGTTCTATACCCAATCTGATAGTGAAGAAGTTTTCAATGATTCCGCCAATCCGACTTATCGATTTTTACACGATCGCGTCCAACAAGCGGCTTATTCATTGATTCCTGACGAGCAAAAACAGCAGACTCATTACCATATTGGGAAACTACTCCAACAAAACTTATCAGAAATAGAAAAAGAGGAAAAGCTGTTTGATATTGTCGGGCATTTGAATTTAGGAATTGAGTTCATGACTCAAGCTGAGGAACGGGAAGCCTTAGCCAGATTGAACTTAGCAGCCGGACAGAAAGCCAGAAATTCTACAGCCTATACAAGCGCCAGAAGTTTTGTGAAAACAGGGCTGGAGTTACTCACTGAAAACTGTTGGGAAACTCAGTATGAATTAACCCTGAATCTTTATGTGGCTGCGGCTGATAATGCTTACTTAAATGCCGATTTTAATAGCATGGAAGAAATGGCAGCTCAGGTTTTGCGATCGGCCAAAACAATACTAGATAAAGTCAAGATATTTGAGATTCAAATCAACGCACTGACAACTCAGAGTCAGATGTTAGAAGCGATCGCGATCGGCACTAATGCCCTAGCACAATTGGGGATTGAACTCCCCTATGAAACTGACGAAGCCTTGACACGCATTGCATTACAAAACCTTGCCAACCAACTGGAGGGCAAACAGATTGAGGAACTGGTTAACCTTCCCGTGATGAGCGATCCTCGGACAATCGCGGCGATGCAATTGTTAGGCATCTTGTTTCCGGCTATTTTTATGGGAAATCCTGCCTTGCAGCCTCTGCTTTGTGCCACAATGGTCAGTCTATCACTTGAATTTGGAAATACACCAGCATCAACAATCGGGTATGTGGGTTATGGCATTGTGCTGTCTGGTTTTTTATCAGAAGTAGAGAAAGGTTATCGCTTTGGGCGAGTAGCACTGAGCTTACTCAATCAGTTGAATTGGCCAGAATTTAAATGTATCACTTTACTTTGGTTTGGCTGTTTTATTCAGCATCGTCAAGAACCACTGAGGGCAGGAATCCCAACTGCGAAAGAAGGCTATTTAGTCGGAATGGAAACAGGTGATTTTCTGAATGCTGGTTACTGCGTCAGTAGTTATTTATATAATAATTTTTTTTCGGGAGTAGAGCTTGATGATTGGCACGCAGAAATAGAAAATTACTGTGTTGTCTTAGCGACTGTGAAGCAATATTCTCCTATGGTTTACCTGAAGCTGGCACAACAGGCGGTGCATAACTTGAGCGAAATTGTCAAGCAACCGGATTTGTTAATCGGTGAGGCTTATGATGAAAAGGTGATGTTTCCTCAGCACAATCAGAATAGTGAGCTTACTGCACTCGCTCTTGCCTATAACTACAAACTAATGCTTGCCTATCTCTTTGGCAATTACACCAACGCCCTAGACTACATTGCCCAAGCAAGCCTTTATTTGAAGGTAGCGGCAGCAATGATTCATACTCCGGTTTTCCATTTCTATGCAGGGTTAACCTACTTGGCACTCTGCTCTAGGCAGTCAGAAATTGAGCAAGGGAACACTCTCGCTTTGGCAGAAACCCATCAAACCACTCTGGCTCAATGGGCAAACCCTGCCCCGATGAATCACCAACATAAAGTTAACTTAGTAGAAGCAGAAAAATGCCGAGTTTTAGGCAAGAATTACGAAGCTGGAGATTGGTACGATCGCGCCATTTCAGGAGCCAAAGAAAATGGTTATATCCAAGAAGAAGCTTTAGGCAACGAACTAGCTGCAAAATTCTACTTAGATTGGGGGAAAGAAAAAGTTTCACAATCTTACATGATTGAGGCGTATTACTGTTATTCTCGTTGGGGTGCAAAGGCTAAAGTCGCTTATTTAGAACAACACTATCCACAACTACTGAAAGCTATTCTTCAACCTACTAAATTTGTCATCCCCTCTGGAAAAACTATCAACCAGACCAGGATGGGAAGCCTAACTAGCGTCAGTAGTAGCGAGAATTTATGGTTAGATTTTCCAGCAGTAATGAGGGCCGCACAAGCCATTTCACAAGAAATTGAATTAGAGAAACTATTAGCCACTTTGATGCAGATTACGCTCGCGAATGGGGGAGCACAAATCGGTTGTTTAGTTCTTCTCCAAGACTGCCAATGGTTAGTCGTCGCTCAAGCCGTTGAAAAGCAGACAAAAATATTAGAAATTCCTCTGGAACAATATCAGGAAATTCCTCATAGTTTGATTTATGCGGTGGCACGAACTCAAGCGACGGCTGTTTTTGACAACTTAAGTACAGCCGACCAATTTGCAGGCGATCGCTATATTATCGCTCATCAACCTCAATCAGTTTTATGTACTCCAATTATTCGGCAAGGAAAACTCGTCGGTATTGTGTACTTAGAAAATAACTTAACAGTGGGAGCATTTACTAATGAGCGAGTAGAAATTCTCCAGATGCTCTCAGCTCAAGCGGCGAATTCTATTGATAATGCTCGTTTATATAAACAAATAGAGAAATATTCCCAAAGCTTAGAAGCAGAAGTAGCGCAAAAAACGGAAGATTTAAGGCAAAAAGCTTTTGATTTAGAGCAAGCCTTTAAAAACTTACAACAAACGCAAGCACAATTAATTCAGAGCGAAAAAATGTCATCTCTGGGTCAACTGGTAGCTGGGATTGCTCACGAAATCAACAATCCAGTAACATTTATTCGTAGTAATGTTGGACATATAGAGGATTATGTCAAAGATTTGCTTATTTTACTTAATATTTATCAACAAGAGTATCCTGAAGCCAGTAAAGTAATTAAAGCGAAAATAGAAGAAATGGATTTAGAATTTATCTGGGAAGATTCAATTAAAATTCTGCAATCTATGAAAGCAGGGAGCGATCGCATTAGCCAAATTATCCTGAGTTTGCGTAACTTTTCCCGCTTAGATGAAGCCGACATGAAAGCAGTAGATTTACATACCGGAATTGAAAGCACTTTGCTAATTTTACAAACTCGCTTAAGACTGAGCGATGGCAAATCAGAAATACAAGTTATTAAAGAGTATGGAAATCTGCCCAAGGTCATTTGTTATGCTAGTGAGATAAATCAAGTATTTCTGAGTATTATCAGTAACGCTATTGATGCTCTTCAATCAATTGATACAACAGACAAAAGTCCTGCCATCACGATTCAGACTGAAGTTATAGAAAAAGACAGGGTTACAATTAAAATAACTGATAATGGTGCCGGTATTCCGGCGAATATTCAATCCCGAATATTCGATCCATTTTTTACAACTAAACCAGTGGGTAGCGGTACTGGTTTGGGTTTATCTGTTAGCTATGGTATTGTCAAAAAACATGGGGGAAAATTAACCTGTAATTCGAGAGTTGGAGATGGTACAGAGTTAGCGATCGAGATTCCTATCAGGTATATTAGAACCTAAAGAAGGTTCTTAGGAATGAGAATTAAATAACTTCCACTCTTGAAAGTGGGAGGGGCTCTTATAGCCCGTCCACTCATGACGGGCTATAAGAGCCCATCCCACAATAACAATTAAAATTGTAAGTTATTT
>NZ_JAUBUY010000120.1:0-1479 GCF_036705565.1 Microcoleus sp. AT8-B5 | reverse complement strand
CCAACGTTCATCCAAAATGATAATTTAACATGGGAATCTCTAATTTTGAACGTTACTAATTGAGGGAAGCTTTCACACTTACAACCAACTAAGCCTTATGTTTTTCTTTCGAGATAAACAGGGCAAAAACAACATAGTTAAGGACTAATAAACAATAATATAATGTATATTCTTTAAAATCAAAAACACTCAACCATTCCAAGTAGATTATAAAAAATGTCGTTAAGATTAATAGGTTCGAGAACCTAAATTTCAATCGATATTCTTTCCAAAGAAAAAAGTGGACTGTACATAAGAGAGTCAAATTTATTCCAAGTGTATATATCACCGTTTTACCAGAGGCTTCACCGTCTGTCGATATCGCGCTTTGAAGAAAAACAATAAAAAAGAACTGACTTATTAATCCTACTATATATATGAGTAACTTACTGTTTTTTACCATATTACTTTATTGTAGTATGAACTCTTATTTTTTCTGGATTAGTCTTATTTATCACATCACTATAAATAAACTTGATTACTACACCTAGTCCTTGTAAACCATAACCCACTCCCTTTGCAATTGGATTGGGGATTATTTTAACACCTTGACCAACCAACCCTAACCCCCCTCCAACTTTCACAGCAGTTTTATTCTCATTGGCATTCTGTTTAGCTTCTGCTTGGATTGGACTTTGTTTAACCTCTTTCTTATACTCCCTTACAGAATTCACTGCTGTTTTAAACTCTGAGGATGCTTGATCCAATTCTATATCCGCTGTAAGCGAAACTCCTTTATGTCCCAAAGTTTTGGTATAGACTGTTCTAGACACACCACCAATTAACCCGTCTGCATTAACAGTTGCTGTTGTCACTTCCCATACTATTGTTGTAGTGTTATTTCCATCTGCATCCTTTCCTTGAATAGTTGTAGTCTTTTATTCTCCGCAATGTCTCCCGCCAAAAATATTCAATCTAAATCAGAATATTCCTGGGGACATTGCGGCATTCATAGCGCAATAGTTAAATCCACATCCTGAATTTCCGTATCTTGTTATCTCATAAAATCCCTGCTCTCCGGTTGCATAGAACTTTGCAGAAGAATTACATAGTTTTCGGGAGTGTTACCTAGTTCTGCCTTACATGGATTAAGATGGATGTAATTCAGATTCTGAATAATAAATTTATCGGTTCGGCAGTCCTTCCAATCGAATGATGGCTCAAATACTGTATACAATCTACCTCGCTTCATTTCTATGGCAGAGGGTAAAGCCTCCAATTTTGACAACACATCACTTTGGTTAGCTGCTCTAAGCGTTTAACCAATTCATATGTTATAAACCGCTTTCCATTTGACTCCGTTGTGTTGATTGATTCACTATTGTTTCTGAATGCAATAATCACATGCAGGTGGTTAGGCATGATTGAAAGCTTCCCTCAATTAGTAACGTTCAAAATTAGAGATTCCCATGTTAAATTATCATTT
Source organism: Microcoleus sp. AT8-B5 (assembly GCF_036705565.1). Lineage (NCBI taxonomy): Bacteria > Bacillati > Cyanobacteriota > Cyanophyceae > Oscillatoriales > Microcoleaceae > Microcoleus > Microcoleus sp. AT8-B5. Next base: position 14 of record NZ_JAUBUY010000120.1, on the reverse strand, counting down.
TGGATGAACGTTGG
>NZ_JAUBUY010000077.1:0-22095 GCF_036705565.1 Microcoleus sp. AT8-B5 | reverse complement strand
TACTTAAATGGCTTAATTGGTAGACCGCCAAAAACTGCACAAGTATAAATACTTATTGCAAAAGTGACATGCTCCCTATTTATTTGGCTTCAGTCCATCTTGATAAAGATTACTCCAAGTAGCCAAGCCCCAATTATAAGTAAACCTTGCTATTCCAGCGTGCTTGCTCATTATTGTGGCTTGACTTTTGCTTAGCTTTAGCTTTGTTTTGATGGACAGAAGCATTGTTCGACCTCAACACTGTATTTCTTGATTGCTCAATTTTGCCAGTTCTTGTACGGGCTTGTCAATAGCATTTTTTAGGTTTTCTTTGAGCTCTTTGGAGTAATTTCGTAGACCGTATAGACGGCAAGAGAAGCAGTGGATTATCGCCATCAAATCTTCTACTAATTCATGCTGGGGGGACAACGATAATTGATTGGCGACTACAATTTCGCATCCAACCGACGTGGCAAGCTCTTGGATGAATTCAAAAGCAAAGCGACACATTCTGTCTTTGTGTGCAATTACAATTATTGATATTTCACCTTTGAGCATTGACAGCATGATTGCTAGAAACTTTTTCCTTTTAAAATTTAGTCCGCCCCCAATTTCTGACACCCAATCATCGACTGTTAATCCTCGACAAGGGCAGAAAGCTTCCATTGCCAGCATCTGATTTTTGAGTTCCGGTTTCTGTCCACTGGACGAAACAAGGGCGGTAGACGACCGTTTTTCGGTTGGCTTCTATGGGCTTCAATCCGTTGGCTATCAAGAGATCATCTTCGGTGTAGAACCGATGACCTGACAGGGTGCGCAAGGCTTGCAACTTCCCTGAAACGTCCCAACGTTGGAGTGTTTTTACTGACAATCCCAGCTTTTTTGCGAAAACGCGCGAGCTTAAACAAAATGGTACACCGCATATTTGTCTATAAGTGTATCATTTTGTCTATTTATTCGCTACCTAGGGACTAGCTCTGTTCTCCCTTCTTCCTTCTCCCTTCTTCCGACGGACATCGGACTGACATCCGTTACATCCCTTACACAATCCGTTGCCGAACCTTCTTCCTAACTAATTGGAGGGCCCGCCATCTTGCGGTGGAGTGGCGACTCCAGGACTGAAATTGGGAGCAGCGGGTGCAGGCGAAACAGGAGGAATGCCCTGATTTGCCCCAAAGTTGCTAGGCTGCCCAGGAGCCGGGAGAGGGGATTGAAACTGATTCGGATTGAACTGCTGCTGCCCGGGAGCGGGGAGAGGGGATTGAAACTGATTGGGGTTGAACTGTTGCTGCCCCGGAGGCACAGGAGACGGCAGAGGTTGACCTGAATTGCCGATCGCAGGTGTCGCGGGAATGCCAGAATTGGGAAGCGAGGGATTGGGCAATGGGGAGGAAGCCGAACTAGGAAGAGTTGCCAGGGCAACTCGATCGCCCCCTACCTCTCTCAATTTGTCTAAAACCTCGACAACCTTGGCATATCTAGCATTTTGAGGAGCGTACAGCACCATCAACCCCGTAGGATTTTGGCTTTGGAAACTCTTTAAAACTCGATCGAGCTGTTGGTAATTAACAGGCAATTGGTCGATATAAGTTTGCCCGAAATCGTCAATGCTGACAATCAGCATCTCTCGCATCTGCGTTTGTCCAGTCTTCGCTTTAGGCAAATCGACATTAATGGCTTGCTGGCGAGTCAGTTGCAAAGCCGCCAGGAGAAAAAACGTCAGAATGCAAAATATCACGTCAATTAAAGGCACCAGTTCAATCCGAGCCTCTTCAGCAGGAGTATCTAGATTAATCTTCATTAGTTCTCAGGAGTTTTAATTATTAGAAGGAGAATCTTCAGCCGGATCGGAACCTTTCAATTTCGGCTCCCGATTCCGTTCTCCCGGTTCTTGAGAATTGAGAGAACGCCTGTTCAAACCATCTGCACCAAAGGAAGAATTGCTGTATTCGGCACCGGGCGCTCGACCCTTAGCATTAGCAGCAGGCCAGTATTGTCTGTAAAGCAATTCGAGTTCATTTCCAGCTTTGCGAAATATTTTTGCCTGGTTGAACAAAAAAGCTTGAAATATCCGATAAAACACCAAGGTAAAAATTGCTACTACCATCCCAGTAGCAGTCGTAATCAGCGATTCGCCAATGCCCGATGTCACGCCACTCGTGGCCGCCGTGCCGATGTCGCCCAGACGGATGGAACTGAGCGAGTTAATCAAGCCCAGGACTGTTCCCAGCAAGCCCAGCAAAGGCGCCAGAGCGATCGTAGCTTCTAAGATTTTGTCGCCGCGGCGCATCGAAGCCAACTCTTCATCGGCTGCTGCTTCGAGTGCGAGTCGAAATAAATCTGGTTCGGGATTGTAGAGCCGCAGGGGTGCAGAAAGAAATCGCCCGATCGGCTGTCTGTTAGCTTGTCTGGCCATCTCGTTAGCCACCCCCCAATCGCTGCGAGCGGCTTCCAGAATGCGGCTAACTATCTGCTTTTCTTTGCTCAGGAGGCTTGCCCAAAACCACAAACGCTCGATAATTGTACTCAAAGATAAAATCGATAACACCAACAGGGGCCACATGGCGGGGCCGCCTTTTTGAAACAGTTCTTGAATATTCACAATATTTTTGCTCCTGCAGTACCCGCTAACTTTTGCTTCTGTTCTACTTTTTTTTACAAATCTAAGGCCATTTAATTTTAGCTATTAATGTACTCAGGACTTACGCACTCGCCACTAAAGAAAGCCGGTTTTGCGAACAGCCCCTTGGGGTGCAACTAAGTATTTTCGTCAAGGAAACCCGGTTTCTGGGTAAGTCTTGGTACGGTTTTCTAGTACCTACGGCCGATGGGCGGCGACTTCCTCACAATTCCTCTAAGTCTTGACACATATCTTGGAGTGACTGGTGTTGAAGGCGGCGGGAAGAGCGGCGATATTTTTTAGTTTGCAGCTTCGGTTCGTAATGCTGCGTACCATCCGACTTGGTTTGCTGCTTCAAACTCGATTCGGCGCTGCTGGAGTTTTGCAGAGCTTGTTCGCGGACGATCGCCTCTTCGAGAAACTGCAAGTAATACTCATAGCGCTCCCAACCCCCCCGCACGACACAGTTAGGCTCGTCTCGGTGCGAACAGTCGCTAAACTGGCAGCTACCCAAAGCCAGCCTCTGGCGCGCTTCTGGGAAATATTCCGCTAACTCGGACGGATCGCATTCGAGAGCCGGTTGATTAAAGCCCGGAGTATCGGCCAAAAGTCCGCCGCCGGGGAGTTCAAATAGTTCGACGTGGCGAGTCGTGTGGCGCCCGCGGCCGAGTTTGCCGGAAACAGCGTTCACTCGCAGATTCAGGGCCGGGATCAGTTGGTTGATCAAGCTGGACTTGCCAACCCCAGAAGGGCCACAAATTACCGTTATTCTTCCTTGCAGGTGGTCTAGAAGCAAGTTCGGCAACGGCATATGTACGGGATTTAACGGATGTAACGGCTTGACCGAATTTGGAAGGTGGGGGTTATCCTCATAAATCAGCAGAGATGGCTCTATTTTCTCCGCTAAGTCATTGAAATGCGGTTCCGAGGCAAAAATTTCATTTTGACCCTTAGCGGGGGCTTCATGAACTCCTAAACCGCTGCGGACGCTAATAAACATTGGTTCGTAGCCCCAGCCTGAAAGCCGATCGCGCCACTGTTCCAACTCATCGGGCGTGACCAAATCGCATTTGTTCAGGCACAAACTCACCTCTAAACCTGTAGATTCTGCCTTGACTAAAAACCGAGTTAATGATGCGGGATCTAAGTCTGGTTCGGCGAGGGCAAAAACCAGGAGAATGCGATCGGCATTAGCTACAGGCGGGCGGTTGAGTTCTGTTTGGCGGGGGAAGACTTCAGAAATTGCTCCCCGGCGGTCAGTCCAGTCCGGTTCGTCTACCACCACCCGATCGCCCACCATCACCTGTTGGCCAATTTTTTTGAGTCGAGTGCGACGAGTGCACAAGAGAATCGGAGAATCTGCAAGGGGGGCCTTTTCCCCGTCAATGGAGACTTCGGGATCTAACCTCACTTGGTAGAAGTTAGCCTGAACAGCAATTACAGTACCCACGATCGAGGGTGAATTCAGGCTCATCCTGCTTCCTGGTGTTCGGGGCGCTGCACTTTCATGGAAAAATAGCCCGACTCCGGCCCATCCGCGACAAATTGCGTTTCCAGAATCTGGTACCCTTCCATTTTCAGACTATCGGGCACTTGTTCGATCGGCTCCCCAGCATCCAGCCACACTTCCAAAACTGCTCCCGGTGCCATTTGCTCCAAGCGCAGTTTAGTGCGGACAAAATTCAGAGGACACGGAGTACCCCGCAGATCGATTTTGGCATCTGGGGATTTGGGATTTTCAATTTTCGATGTTGAATTCATAATACTTTTTGCAATCTCAAATCCTGAAAGCCGTAGTTTTTTAAACAAGTTGCCTGGAAACTGGAGAATCTAAAATTTTGTGTCCAATTGGACACAGACTGTTATTCTTTCTGAAAAAAGTGAGCGCAATTGCGCTCACTTTTTTGAGCGCTGCTGAAACGCAATGCCCAGGAAGCGTCCCACCTGAGATTTTTGTGAGCAATTCCACACAATTTTTTGACAAATACTAAAACCAATGGCTGGGGAATCCTGAAACAGGAAAATTTGACACCAATTGGTGTCAAAAATTGCTTATTTCTGAAACAAATTGCCCAGAAATCCTTCCAAACCGCCTTTACCAGTACGATCGCCCTTCAGCTTAGCAAGCTGCATCAGCAATTCCCGTTCCTCAGCCGTCACCTTAGTCGGAATGTCAATAGACACCGTAATCAAATGATCGCCGCGACTGACTGGATTTCCCAACCGAGGCACCCCTTTTTTCTCCAAAGTCAAAACAGTATTGGCCTGAGTTCCGCTAGGAATCAACAATTCCGTCGGCCCGTCTACGGTTTCCACTTCCAACCGGCACCCTAAAATTGCTTGCAAATAACTAATCTTAACTTCCGAGCTAACGTTAGTGCCGTCGCGCTTAAATAGCGGGTCTTCATTCACCGCCAAGAACACGTAAAGATCCCCAGGCGGCCCGCCCAGTTTGCCGGCATCCCCTTCATTGGAAACCCGCAAGCGAGTACCGTTGTCAACCCCAGCCGGAATTGTGATTTTCAGCTTTTTCATCACTTCTTTCTGGCCTCGGCCGCCACAAGTTTCGCACTTATCCTCAATCACTTGCCCGGTGCCGCTGCAAGTGGGGCAAACTGAAACTTGAGTAAAGCTGCCGAAAGGAGTGCGGGTAGCGCGTCGGACTTGACCACTGCCGGTACAAGTCGAGCAGGTTTGTGGTCTGGTTCCCGGTTTCGCGCCAGTCCCGGTGCAAGTTTCGCAGGTTTCTAGATGCTTGATGCGGAGTTCTTTTTCCCCACCAAACACTGCTTCTCGAAAATCCAGCCGCAAATCGAGGCGCAAATCGTCTCCGCGCACCGGCCCGCTGCGCCTGCGACCTTGCTGTTGTGGCCCACCGACGCCTCCCTGAAAGCCCTGAAAGAAGCTTTCAAAAATATCGGCAAAGCTGTCACCAAAGTCTTGGAACCCAGGCGCGCCTGCACCGCTGACGCCTGCTTCGCCGAAACGGTCGAAACGGGCGCGGGTTTCTGGTTCTGAGAGTACCTCGTAGGCGCGGTTAATTTCTTTAAACCGCTCCTCGGCACCGGATTCTTTGTTGACATCTGGATGGTACTTGCGAGCTAGGCGGCGGTAAGCACGCTTAATTTCTTCTTTGTCTGCGCTGCGAGAAACGCCTAATATTTCATAGTAATCACCGGCCATAGAGCTGCTTGCCTGGAGGTAAATAACAAAAAGTGTACGAAAAAGAAACGGGCTACCTTTCCTGAAATTACAGATTAAAAATCAAAAATTCTCATTGTTAATTTTTAACTTTTAATTTTTAGCTTTTCTGTTTTAAAGGAAAGGATTCATATCATCAACTTCTGGTTCGGGAACCTTCTGTTTTTGTTTTGACTGTGGACTTGACTGTGGACTTGACTGTGGATTTGACTGTGGACTTGACTGTGGATTTGACTGTGGACTTGGCTGTCGTTTTGACTGTCGCTCCGGCTTTGGTTCCGGCTTTGGTGCCGGCTTTGGTTCCGGCTTTGGTGCCGGCGGAGCTTGGGGCGCCACCAGCAGCTCTTCTTTCAGCAAAATGCTGTCGTCGTCCGCTTTAACCTCTTCTGGTTCTGATGATTCTACTTCTGACATCATCTCGCTTTCAACAACAGCTCCTGACGGGGCTACCCCGCTGCGGGCTTGGTCGTAGACTGCTGTCCCCAGCGAGTATAGCAGTTGCTTGAAAGATTCGATTGCGGGGGTGAGTTCCTCGATTGTGATGTCGGGGTTACTCATCGCTGCCCGCAAGGCTGCTGCGGCTGTTTCCGCTTCGGCCTTGAGCTCGTCACTCAGCAGTTGCGCGTTGGTTTTTAAAGTTACACCACAATTATAGACGAGGGAGTCAGCTTGATTTTTGAGTTCGACGAGTAGAGCGCGCTTGATGTCCTCGTCGGCGTAAAGTTCGGCTTCTTGTCGCATCCGCTCGACTTCGGTTTCGCTCAATCCCCCTGTATTGGAAATTTGGATGCTTTGTTCTTTTCCGGTTCCCTTGTCTTCAGCGGCAACTTTGAGAATCCCGTTGGCATCGATTTCAAAGGTAACTTCGATTTGAGGTACGCCGCGGGGGGCTGGGGGAATGCCTTTGAGCAGGAACTTGCCGAGACTTTTATTGTCTTTAACCAATGCCCGCTCGCCTTGGAGGACGTGAATTTCTACCGAGGTTTGCCCGTCTGTCGCCGTGCTGTACATTTGCGATCGGCTCGTGGGAATAGTTGTATTGCGATCGATTACTTTGGTAAACACCCCGCCCAAGGTTTCGAGTCCCAGGGAGAGCGGCGTCACATCGAGCAGCAGCAAGTCTTTGACTTCACCACCCAACACTCCGGCTTGAATTGCCGCGCCTACCGCTACAGCTTCGTCGGGATTGACGGATTTATCGGGAGAAACGCCCCCAAAATACTTGCTAATTGCCTGTTGAACTGCCGGAATCCGGGTTGAGCCTCCCACTAAAATAATTCTGTCTATGTCTTTGGGGGTCAAACTTGCGTCTTTGAGGGCTTGAGTCACCGGATCGATCGTCGCTTGCACCAAATGAGCCACCAGTTTTTCAAACTGAGCTTTGGAGAGTTCCATTTCCAAATGCTTCGGCCCTTTTTCGTCAGAAGAGATGAAGGGCAAATTGATTGAGGTGGATTCCCGGTTGGAGAGTTCGATTTTTGCTTTTTCGGCAGCTTCTCGGAGGCGCTGCAAGGCCATTTTGTCTTGTGAAAGGTCACTGCCTTCTTGAGTGCGGAAAGCTTCTACCAGCCACTGCACTATGCAGTCGTCAAAGTCATCTCCTCCGAGATGGTTGTTACCGGAGGTAGCGTTGACTTCAAAAATTCCGTCTCCCAGTTGCAGGATCGAAACGTCGAAAGTACCGCCGCCCAGGTCAAAGACCAAGATTTTCTGTTCTATATTTTGCTTGTCCAGCCCGTAGGAAAGGGCTGCAGCCGTCGGTTCGTTGACGATCCGCAGGACTTCTAGGCCGGCGATCGTACCGGCGTCTTTAGTAGCTTGCCGTTGGGCGTCTGTGAAGTAAGCTGGCACTGTAATCACGGCTTGTGTAACCGTTTGTCCCAAATAAGCTTCAGCATCTTGCTTGAGCTTTTGGAGTACCATTGCCGAGATTTCTTGGGGAGTGTGAACCTTGTTCCGAATTTGGACGTTAACGGTATCGTCTTTGCCTTTTATGCAGGTATAGGGAGTCCGCGCTCGTTCTTCTTCCGTGTCGTCCCACCGCCGTCCGATAAATCGTTTGATACTGTATACAGTATTTACAGCATTAGTTACAGCTTGCCGCTTGGCTAGTTGACCTACTAAGCGATCGCCCGCCTTGCCGAATCCTACTATACTCGGAGTTGTGCGACCGCCCTCGGAATTGGCGATCACGACGGGTTTACCGCCCTCTAACACAGCTACGCAACTGTTAGTTGTGCCTAAGTCAATTCCAATAATTTTTCCCATAGCGCCTCATAAAACTTTGTGGGATGTTTGGAAACCTCCAACTACAGGTTGGGGGAGGAAAAACGACTCAGCTTGTTTAAACAAGCATTACCAGACTAGATTTGTAGGAAATAAACTTGATGTCCTAAAGCAATATCAAAGACCGGTAAAAACATTTTTCAGAATTTTTGGATAAAGCGCTGACGTGCTTTTAGTCATCTTTAATTAATAAGTTGGTGAGTCTGCCACCTGGGCACCCCCGAATAGAATTCGGGGGTAAGTGACTTTAAGGAATGCAGTAGCTTGTATCCCGATTAACTTTCCGAACTATCGGGATTTTCATCTGAGGCTACCACAGATAGCCCAGCCGCTGCAACTTTCACTTTGGCGTGCCGCAAGACGCGATCGCCCAGAATGTAGCCGCGTTCTAGTTCTTGGATAATTGTGCCTTCCTCGTGTTCGTCAGTTGGCTCGCTGAGTAGAGCTTCGTGGATGTTGGGGTCAAACTGTTCGCCTTCGGGCCGCATCGGAGAAACCCCGATTTGCTTGAGGCTATCTACCATTTGCTTGTAAACACTTTGGTAGCTTTTGTGAATGTTCATTTCGCCGTCGGTTTGCGGCTTGATGTGCGATCGAGCGCGCTCGAAATTGTCAATTACCGGCAACAGGGGTTTAATCGTGAGACACCTTGCCTGTAAATCTAGCTCTTCTTTTTCCTTTTGGGTACGCCTGCGGAAGTTCTCAAAATCTGCTGCTAGGCGGAGATTTTGATTTTTCAGTTCTTCTAGTTGAGCCGATGTGGCTTGCAACTGAGTTTTTAAAGCCTCTTTTTCATCGTTGGCCTGGGCCAGTTCCTTCTTCCAAGGCTCCGCCCCGTCTGCAGTCGGGCTGTTGGTGGAACTGCCGGTGATGGTATCCCCGGATGCGTTTGCTGGCGGGCGATCGCCTTGAGAACTTTGATAAGCTCGAGCAAGTTCGAGCTCCCAATCCGCCGATTCGTTCGAGTTTCCTGATGCCGCCGGATTTTCGCTTGCCATTGGCGAACCCTCTGGGGTGGTTTCCCCAGTTGAGTTAGGATCTTGATCTTGCTGTTTTTCCTCGTCAATCATAAAAGCTGCGCGACAGAACCCTATCAATTCTAGCAGATACAGTTAACCCGGTAAATCTAGAGGACTCGAATTTACTGTGTATCAATACTCCGGACAGTTTTTAAGCAGCCAAAGTACCATAAGACAAGACTGAAGGAAGGTTGGGGTGATTTAAAATCAAATCCGGGTCTAAATCTAACTTATCAATAAAGGTACAAAGTAGATGCTTATTGAATTCTAGGCGTTTATAAGAAGCCATTGAAAACACAAACGATTTGGCAGATGAATGACAACTAGAGAGTTGATATTTGGCTAAATTTAAGGCAATCAGACTGGCATTAAAATGAAAATCCAGCCGTGGTAAATGACGAGCTTGACAATCAGATAATCCCGTAAATTGTTTAGCATCACGAAAAATAAATTCGATTTGAAAACGAGCCTGATAATATTCAACAATTTGCTCAGGTGGTAGATGAATATCAGTGCTAAATAATAAAGCATTTTTGATTTTGCCGTTGGATTGAACTTCAGAGATACAAGCCCACCTAATTTGGCAATTCAAACAACAACTCCAGACGACCAATGTATATAATGAAACCCCCGGTTTTATGTATTTGACAAAGTTAAGACGACTCAGGTCTTGACAGTCAACCTTACCATCATATTTTCGAGGAGCTCCCAGTTTATTTTGTTCGCCTGTATAAAGATAGCGTAGGTTGGCATCAACTCTTAGCTTGCCAATAAAGTCTAAATTCAACTCCCGCACAGCATCCCAGAATTTAGAGCGATAATAATAGCCATCAGCGACCATTTGGACGTACAGAAGTTGGGAAGAAACAACGAGTATTCTTCAAGTGTTTTGCATAGTCATCAACCCTTGTGATGTCAGGCGTTGAGCTGTGAGACTCCTGTTTTTTACGAGATTTCTTTGACCTGCTATTCTTCGGTTTTTGTGGCAGTTTTTTCACGGGCTTTATTTGAGGACGTGATGGAGTTTGTTGCACGCTTAAGCTATAAGATAAACGACTCTCAATTTCGACAATAGAAATTACAGAAATTTCCAAACCCTGTTCCGATTTCCCCGCTACACCATTATAAAAATAACCCTTGCCGTCAGTTTTTTTGCCACTTTTTTTTAAAAAAGAACAATCAATAACAGCAATGACTGTGTGTTCAGGATTTAAGGATTGTTCGAGGAAATATTGATTGAATTGTGGAAAGTTAAAGCTTTTGAGAAAGTGACGACGATAGGTTTTTTCACTCAAACAACTATAACGACTGAGATTCGTGAAGTTGACCTTGCCATAGCTCAGTAAAATAGTTGAGAATAAAGTGATTAAAAACTTCTTTTGGGGTTGACTAATCCCTGGCATTTGTTGTAAGATGGATTCCATAATGTTCATAAGGCAATCTGTTGAGCTTGTGTGTTTTTATAGCTTAACCTAAAAGAGTGCCTTTTTTTCTGTTTATTTTGGGTTCAGATTGCACTCACTTTTTTCACTTCTCTATTTTATTGCGATCCTATCCCTCTTTAAAAACTGTCCGGAGTATTGGTGTATGGCACAATGTGAAAAGAGGAAGTCTCGCCCGACCTGGAGACATTGCTCAAAGCTTTCCCTAAAATATTCAAAGCCCCGTTTAAATATTTAGGTATAATATTATGGCATTAATAGGGCCAATCCAATGTTTGTTGGTTCCTCATTTTTAATTAACGCGATCGCATTTACAACTTTTATAAGTATATTTTGCGGTTAAGTCTACTACAATATTTCCCATTTAGGAGGCTTGATGTTTCAAGGTTTACTTAAAACGATAGGGAATTAAAGTTATCATCGGTCACGCTGTTTTATTCGCAAGCTGACACTGCCATTTTTTACCATTTGCTGAGTTTGCCAAGTGGGGAGAAAAAGAAATTTGTATTGAGGAACTAAATAGTTAGGTGTGTGCTTGTGTAACTCAGACACTAGGTTTTTAATCTTGATGCGAATTGGGGGCGTGGTTTTTCAGAGTCAATAACGCCGAAGTTTCTTGAAGTGTGGAATTTTTGCCATTCAAATGATAGATATTAGCGGGTATGGCGACGATACTCATCTTTAGATAATATGGATATCTAATGGGCATCTTTCCAACATTTCTGAACCGTAAAACTTAGATCGCAAAGGTTCGGAAACCAGGGTATAATCAAAGTAATATTTACTGACCCAAAACTAGAGTTGCTCAAAATTTGCCCTGGGGGCTCATGCAGCCGACGATCGGGCAGTGACAGATCGCAGATAATTAATCAAAATATATTTCAAAAGGGCGATCGAGGCTTTCGTAAAAGCTATCATCACAGAACATAGCTCATATTTAATTTAGTAAAGCTAACCGCGCCACCACGGGCGCTGTAATTTGAGCAAACAATTTGGGAAAATAGAATTAGTCTGGGAGGGGGACACACCCCGCCCCGCTTTTCTCTCCCGGTACGGGGAACCCCCAAGTGATGTGCCCTGACGCTATAACGAGAGTATCCCGCAAGTTAATCAGGTAAATAAGCAACTTAGCACTCAACGAACAAGATTTGATTGCAAGCACCCGCAAATCCCTCCCAGGTCTCGTCAATTTGTGGACGCAGCTTAGAGGGGACTGCGAGCTTAAACTTGAGAGATAGGGATTGAGCCAGAAAATGATAGCTGATCCATAAGCAAAGAATACGGGGGTTAAAACCCCACGTTGGTTTTCCTCTCAGCACTTTTTGTGACTGAGTTTCCCACCTATTGAGTGTTTTTTATGACTAGCACATCCCCGCTTCGCTCCACATCCCTAGTTTCTGTGAGTCAATTTACTCCGGCTATCACCAAGATGATTCAGTCGGGTTACGTCAACGGCGAGCAAGTAAAACAAGCTCTAGTTGATAGCCGGAACTCCGGCAAGCGGTTGACGGAGGTATTAGAAGCACTTACCGGGCAGCCGTTGCCTCCAGAATTGCTGCGACTTTACAAGAAGCAGCAGATGTTTGAACGGAAGATAGTCTACGGCGTTGAAGCATTTGACCCGGAGATGAGCGAAATGTCTAACGAGCAACTCGGAGTTATGCTCGATGCGTTGAAGATTTCGATCGACATTTGTCACCAAGGTCGGTTTTTACCCGTAGCGAAGACTGAAACTGAGCCTGCGGCGGTTTTAGTGGCAATGGTAGATCCCGACAACCTCAACGCCATAGAAGATTTGCGGCGGATTTTACAGCCTCACGGCTTGGCTTTGCAGCGGCGAGTGATTACGCCGGACGACTACCAGGACATTACTTCTGCTTATCAAGACGAACAAGTTAAGAGGGAAGCTAAAAAAGCTGAAATCGAAAAGCAGAGAAAGATGGATTTAGGGGAGGGAGATTTTGGCGAGCTCTCGCTAGTAGAGGAGAGCACCGACCAAGAAGACCTCGCTAACACCTTGGACGATGCAGAGGCTGCTCCCGTAATTAAGGCCGTCAATATCATTTTGGCGAAAGCTTTGTCGGAAAAGGTGTCTGACATCCACGTAGAACCTCAAGAAGAGTTCATGCGGATTCGGATGCGGAAAGACGGAGTGCTGCAAGAGTATTTCCGGTTTCCCAAGCAGGTAGTCCAATCGATTACCGCTCGTTTCAAGATTATTGCCAACCTGGATATTGCCGAACGCCGACAAGCTCAAGACGGGCGCATCCGCCGGGTGTTTGAGGGACGCACGGTGGATTTCCGGGTCAACAGCTTGCCTTCCCGGTACGGTGAAAAAATCGTGCTGCGGATTTTGGACAGTTCCAGCACTCAGTTGGGTTTGGGTTTGTTAATCTCCGACGAAGAAACTCTGGCTTTAGTGCGAGAGAGTGCTAGCCGTCCGTTCGGACTGATTTTGGTGACGGGGCCGACGGGTTCGGGCAAGTCAACTACTCTGTACTCGATTCTGGCGGAACGGAACGATCCGGGGGTTAATATCAGTACGGCGGAAGACCCGATCGAATATGCTTTGCCAGGAATTACCCAATGTCAAGTAATTCGGGAAAAAGACTTGACTTTTTCCAACATTCTGCGGGCTTTTTTGCGGCAAGACCCTGACGTGATGCTGGTGGGGGAAACGCGGGACAAGGAAACGGCAAAAACTGCTCTGGAAGCTGCTTTGACGGGACACTTGGTGCTGACGACGCTGCACACGAACGACGCGGCCGGGGCAGTGGCGCGTTTGGCCGAAATGGGCGTAGAACCGTTCATGGTTTCGGCCGCTCTGTTGGGCGTGTTGGCTCAACGTCTGATGCGGCGCGTTTGCGACAAATGCTGCATTCCTTACCAGCCTACTGCAGCAGAACTCGGCAAGTACGGTCTGTCGGCTTCTCAAGAAATTGATCTAACTGTTTACAGAGCCAACACTATACCCGTGGAGGAAAGGAAGGAACTCGCAGACAACGAGCAACTTTGTCGGAAGTGCGGCGGCCTAGGCTACAAAGGACGGGTAGGGGTTTACGAGTTCCTGAAAAATACTGAGCGGCTTCAAACTCTGATCACTCAAGGAGCTCCCACAGAGCAAATTAAGGAAGCAGCAGTAGAAGAAGGGATGAAAACGCTGCTTGCTTACAGCTTGCAGTTGGTGCGGGAAGGCGCGACTACCTTTGAAGAAGTCGAGCGGGTGACGTTTACAGACTCTGGGCTGGAGGCTGAAATGAAAGCCAAACGCAAGCAGGGACTTACCTGCAAGACTTGTCAGGCGGAATTGAAGCCGGAGATGCTTGATTGTCCGTACTGTTTGACTCCGCGCTTTTTGGATTGATTCAGCAGTTAACTGTTGACTATTAACTGTTGACTCTTAACTGAGCTAGATTGGTCAATAACTATCATATCAATTCGATCGAGGAGAGGTATCTATGGGTCTGATGATTGAAGACGTACTGGAGTCCCTGGTAGAGCAAGGGGGTTCGGACATACACATCCAAGCGGGCGCGCCTATATTCTTCCGAGTCAGCGGTAAACTAACTCCTCAGACGCAATACGGAGACATTCTGTCTGCTGAGGAAGTGCAGATCCTAATTTTCCAAATGCTCAACAATATGCAGCGCAAGCAGTTGGAAATGGAGTGGGAACTCGACTGCGCTTACGGCGTTCGGGGATTGGCTCGGTTCCGGGTAAATGTCTACCGGGAACGGGGTGCTTGGGCTGCTTGTATGCGGGCTCTGGCTTCTAAGATTCCTAACGCAGATGCTTTAGGCGTGCCACAGGTTTTGCGGGATATGACGGAAAGACCCAGGGGTATGCTGTTGGTGACGGGACAAACGGGTTCCGGGAAAACTACTACGATGGCGGCTTTGTTGGATCTGGTCAACCGGACGCGGGCGGAACACATTCTAACCGTTGAAGACCCGATCGAATACGTGTTTCCCAATGTCAAGAGTTTGTTTCACCAGCGCCAAAAGGGCGAAGATACTAAGAGCTTTGCTAATGCTCTGAAAGCTGCTTTGCGCGAAGATCCTGATGTAATTCTCGTGGGGGAAATGCGGGACTTGGAAACGATCGGTCTGGCAATTTCGGCGGCAGAAACGGGTCACATGGTGATGGGAACGCTGCACACTAATTCGGCGGCTGCAACTATCGATCGGATTTTGGACGTGTTCCCGCCCATTCAACAACCCCAGGTTCGCGCCCAGGTGTCTAACTCTTTGGTGGGAATAGCCAGCCAAAATTTGGTAATAAAAGTTGGGGGCGGCCGCTGCTGCGCTATGGAAATCATGGTAAATACTCCAGCTATGGCTAACTTGATCCGGGAGGGAAAAACTCCGATGATTTACTCCCAAATCCAAATGGGGGCAAAATTGGGTATGAGGACGATGGAAATGGCCCTCGCTGAACTTTACAAGAGCGGTAAAGTCACTTGGGAATCGGCAATGGCCAAGGCTTCTAAGGCTGACGAACTCGAACGCTTGATCGGCCCGGCACCGGTTGGTAGCGCCCCGGTAAAAGCTCATTAGTTCCGTCAGCAGTCATTAGTCAGGAGTTCGCAGGCTGAATTAATGACTGATGACTGATGAGTCATAACTTTTAATAAATTTTCAGAGGTGAGCTGTGGCTACCAACGTTATCCGCCAAAAACCGAAAGGTGGCTTTGATTTCAGTAAGATTCAGGAGCAAATTGAATATAACCTTACCAGCCTTACTGTTAAGGATATGGCTATTTTTGCTCGTCAGTTTGCGGCTATGTTTAATGCAGGGGTGGCGATCGTTCGATGCCTTTCCGTGCTGCACGAGCAGTGTTCTAATGCTAAGCTGAAGCGAGCGCTCAGAAGCATGAATGCTGACGTTCAGGAGGGGATAAACTTGGCAGAGGCGATGGCTAAGTTTCCTGATGTGTTTGACCAACTGTTTATCAGTATGGTGGCGGCGGGAGAAGTCGGGGGGGTACTAGATGAAACCCTAGACCGTCTGGCGGTGATGATGGAAAAAAATCACAAGACGGAATCCGAAATTAATTCGGCTATGTCTTATCCGAAGACGGTGCTTTCCATCGCGATCGTGATTTTTTTCGCAATGACCATATTCTTGCTACCAACTTTCGCTAAAATCTTTAAGGATATTGGTGCAGATTTGCCGGCTTTTACGGTGATGATGTTGGCAATTAGTTCATTTTGTACCGCTTGGCCTCCGATTCAACAGGTGACAGTTATTGGGGTAATTATAGCGCTAAAAATTGCCTTCGATATGTACTACAAAACTCCCATAGGTCGCCTACAAATTGATAGAATTGCGATGAAATTGCCGGTGTTTGGCGATTTGATCGAAAAATCTGCGGTGGCTAGGTTTTGCGTGATATTTGGGTCGCTGACGCGATCGGGCGTGCCGATTCTCAATTCTTTGGAAATTGTGCGAGATGTGGCGGGAAATCAGGCGATATCTAATGCGATCGAATATGCGAGACAGGAAATTCAAGGCGGCGGCATGATCAGTATTGCTTTGCAAGAACAAGCTGTTTTTCCGTCTTTGGCCATCCAAATGATGGCAATTGGCGAGGAGACAGGGGAACTTGACAAGATGCTGATGAAAGTTGGCGCTTTCTACGAAACGGAAGTGGAAGAAGCAGTAAAAGGACTTACCAGTATGCTAGAACCTCTGATGATTGTGGTCGTCGGTGGTATCGTAGGTTCAATTTTGCTGTCGATGTATCTGCCGATGTTCGCAGTCTTCCAGAAGCTGTAAAAAAGTGCTAATTAGTTATTAGTTATTAGTTAGTAACAATTAACGCCTGACCAATGACTATTTCAATCTTTCCCAGGCTCTGCCTGGGCAGACTTTTGGAGGAGGCACATCCTCTATTAAAAGGAGAAAACAATTTGGAGGCTCTGCCTCCAAATCTTCATTACCAGGGTCTTCCCATTGGTGACAAATTACGAAAATGTCACAAAAGTCAAGTAGGATAGGTAGACCGATTTAACTGCTGCCTAATCCTGGCTTTACGCTCCAGGGTAAACGCATCTTAATTGGAACCCCAAATATGCTACAGTTAAATCCGAATAAATTTAAATGTAGTTATTGTCGTTGATGGATGCTATCAATGGCAAAAGGTTTTACTCAAACTTTAACTCACCAACCAAAACAAACAGATTCATTGCCTTCGGTGAATATTATATTAAATGGCAGGTTTTTAGAATATTTTGCCAATTTGAACTACCCCAGAATAGAAAGAATAAAAAAAGTTACTCAGAGATATTACAGCGTAATCGCATCTTAATTAAGGTATAATGGTGAGGGAAATTTTTAAAACATTTGACAGCATCATTCAAGCGCAGCTCGTAAACTAAGGAAGAAAAATTGAGTGTGATGCTGATAGCCAGCTAAGCACGCTCGCTGGGGTTCCACCTAGTTGATTTATCTCCATCACGTGCTCTTGCCTAGGGCGTGTTTTCAAACTATAACCACAACAGAATGCAGGCGATCGCGATCGTGGCTGTATAATTGGCAGGCAGCTTCTCATATCGAATAGCGCTCCGACTCCATTGCTTGAGTCGCTTGATAGCACGTTCAACAATGTTCCGTTGCCGATAGATTTCACGGCAGCCTTTTTCCATCTGCCTCAGTGAGAGATACCTGCCGGGAGTCCATTCCCAGTTTAACTACTTGTTGGTGGCCCATCCCGTCTCCACCGCAGCCCTGCCTCTGGCAGGTGCATTTTATGTCATTTGTCAAGTACAATTTATACCAAATTAGATGCGATCGCCCTGCACTAATAACCCATAAATATGGTTCACTTTAACGTTGCCTTTCAACACTTTAACTCCTTCACCGACATTACCCTATCCCTGGCCAAAACTTTAGACCAAATGGGAATTCCTATTTCGGTCGAACCTTCAACAATAGCCTCTCATCTCAGCCGCCATTCCACAGCAGAAGAAAACGACCTGCTAGAGAAGTGGATGAACACCACACCCTCAGATTTATTTCAGATCAAATGGTCTCATTATTGGAAACCTTATTTTTTAAAAGAACTCAACGGACATCTCAACTTAGAACTTTTTGCTATCAATTACGAATTCGCCAAAAACCATGATGATTATGATTACTGGATTTACGATGCTGTTAACACTTCATCCCACAAACTAGCCGTCAGCCAATATTCTAAAAACGTTTTAATAAAAGCTGGATGTCCGCCGGCTAACGTATCAGTCATGCCTCTAGGTTTCAATCCTTTAATCTCGCAACTCTATTTGCCCAGACCGCAAAAAACCCAAAAAGATGTAAAGTATATTCTGCACATGACCAATTCTTTTGATTTGTATAGATTTGGCACGGATCTGGCAATTCAAGCTTTTTGTGAAGAGTTTAAAGATGATTCTAACGTAGAGTTAATTATCAAAGATGGTGGCAAAAATCCTGATGTTATAGTGGAACACCTCGTAAATATCGAAAAACAATTCGGCAAGTTCAAGTCAAAAGTTCAGGTAAAGCCTAAATTTTGTACTAAAGCAGAACTAGCTGATTTATACTTGTCAGCAGATGCTTTTTTAGCACCCTTTCGCGGCGAGGGTTTTGCGATTAAAATTTTGGATGCCTTTGCAGCAGGTTTGCCCGTTGCTATGACTATGTACGGCGGCCCGACTGAGTACGCCAATGCTGATAACTGCTATCCCATTGCTTACGATCTAGTTCCCGTGGGAAAGTGTTACGATACTGAGTATCTAAAAATCAGAAATGCTCCTCATTGGGCCGAGCCAAATGTTCAGTCGGTTCGCGAACAGTTGCGAAAAATTGTTGAAGACCCGATGCGTTTTCAGGTAGCTCAAAAAGCTAAAGAGACGGCAGATTTATTTAATTGGGAAGCTGCTGCTCAAAAATTGCTAAGATTAATGCGAAAGTTGTTTTAAGAGCAGAAATTATGGGACTCGAACGCAAAATGTTTAGGGGAATGTTTTCACCCGGAGAAGTGGTACGATTAAAACAGCCTTGTTTTACTCCCGGCCGATTGTTTGAGCCAGGAAAATATAACGCTGATGAGTTGCCGGATATCGCTTTTGATATGGGTTTGGTAGACCATTTGCCACCAGTCAAAGGCAAAAGTTCAGAAAATCTCAATGTTCAGAACCCGCCAGATCAAAACCTTGAGGAATAAACTCTCGTTGGCAGTAAGGACTTCAGTCCTAAAAATCCCTGTTGGTAGTAAGGACTTTAGTGCTGAAAATTAAAATAAATAATCAAAGACTCAAGTCCTGACTGCAAAAAAGATAAAGCCAAATTAACCATTTTGCTCTATCTGGGCAATTAACTGTTTCAAAACTTGACTAGCTTTATCGTTCTCAATCTGACAAGTTCCGGCATTCTGGTGTCCACCGCCGCCATACCTCAACATTAACTCCCCAATATTAGTTTTAGAAGTTTTGTTAAAGATTGACTTGCCAACTGCGAAAACAGTATTTTGTTGTTTCAGTCCCCAAAGTACGTGAATCGATATATTGCACTGAGGGAACAAAGCATAAATTACAAAACGATTTCCCGCATAAATCACATCTTCGTTACGCAAATCCAAAACAACTAAATTATTATAAACTTGGGCGCATCGCTGTATTTGCTCTTTAAATTTTTCTTCTTGCTCGAAGTAGAGGTCTACTCTTTCTTTTACATCAGGAAGCTGCAATATTTGGTCGATGGTATGATATTTGCAGTAATCGATTAACTGCATCATTAACTGATAATTGGAAACGGTAAATTCTTTAAACCTTCCCAACCCCGTTCGGGCGTCCATTATGAAGTTTAACAGCACCCATTCTTGCGGGTGCAGAACCTCTTCTTTGGCAAATTGAGCGGAATCTGATTTGTCAACTGCCACCATCATCGCCTCAGAAATATCAGGAAACTTTGCTTGGCCTCCATAATATTTGTACAGTACCCTAGCTGCAGAAGCTGCATAGGGATCGATGATGTGGTTGATTTTGATTTTCTCGTGTCTAAGAGTTTCGCTGAAATGGTGATCGAAAGCTAGATGAACTCCCTCAACATAGGGTAAATTGGTGCTAATATCGTTATTTGTTATTTCGATTTTCCCATCCTGCATATCTTTAGGATGCACGAATTTAATCTCGTCGATCATATCGAGTTCTTTGAGCAAAACTGCACAGACTAGACCGTCAAAATCGCTGCGGGTGACTAATCTGTATTTTTTAGTGAGTGGCATATGCTTCTGTGATAGGGAGGAACTGATCACCAGCTAATATAACGTATTACCCGATCGCTTTCCAATATGAACACAGACCCTTACGCTTGGATAGAGAAGGCCCTGGACACAGTTCGCCGTGCCAATTGGTATAGATCGCCAGAATCGATCGAAAGTTCCCCTGGGCCTGTGGTAAAGTTAGCAGGCCACAGCCTGATTAACTTTGCCAGCAACGATTATCTGGGACTTGCGGGCGATGACAGGTTAATTGAAGCTGCTATAGCTGCAACTAAGGAATTTGGTACGGGTGCGACGGGTTCGAGGTTGGTCAGCGGACACCGCGATTTGCACCGACAGTTAGAACAAGCTATTGCTAATTTAAAACAAACTGAAGATGCTTTAGTATTCAGTTCGGGATATTTGGCGAATCTAGGGGCGATCGCATCCGTTGTCGGCAAGCGCGATTTGATATTATCTGACAAGTACAACCATTCGAGCCTGAAAAACGGAGCCACACTCAGCGGTGCAACTGCCCTAGAGTACAGTCACTGCAATCTTGAGGATTTAAAAGCCAAGCTAGAGCAAAATCGCGCAAGGTATCGCAAGTGTTTAATTATTACCGATAGCGTCTTTAGCATGGATGGGGACTTGTGTCCGCTACCACAGTTGTTGGCTGTGGCCGAAACCTTTAACTGCATGGTATTAGTAGATGAAGCTCATGCTACGGGAGTTTTCGGTGCTAGCGGTGCCGGTTGTGCAGAACATTTCGGGTGTACGGGAACACCACTGATTCAAGTGGGGACACTCAGCAAAGCTTTGGGAAGTTTAGGTGGTTACGTTGCGGGATCTGCTGCTTTAATTGATTTTCTGCGTAATCGAGCTGCGAGTTGGATTTATACTACAGCATTGACGCCTGCTGACGCGGCTGCTGCTTTAGAAGCTGTGAGGATTGTACAGCAAGAACCAGAACGCCGAGTTCGGTTGCGACAAAATATCGAAACTTTCAAATATTGCGCGATTACCAATTACCAATTACCAATTAGTAATTCCCTCTCCCCAATTTTCACTCTTCCGTTAAAAGATGCAGCCTCCGCTTTAACAGTCGGCAGCAAACTCAAGGAAATGGGTATTTTTGCTCCAGCGATTCGGCCTCCGACTGTCAGCGTGAGTCGAATTCGGATTTCGCTGATGGCAACTCACGAGCTCGCACACCTTCAGCAGTTGGTAGAGGCGCTGAAGCAAGTTTTGAGTTTTGACTAAATGTTGAGTGCGTACCGCGCACCGCTTGACTAAATGTAAATGTTGGGCCTAAAAGCATCGGGCCTAAAAGCATCGGGCATCAGCCTAATGACTAATGACTACTGACTAATGACTAATGACTTCTGATTGTCAAGATATCGCTATTGACTTATGACCAATCTTATACAGGAGTTTGGTCGATCGGTCAACAACTGTAAATTTTTTGTAAATTTAGATACTTTTTGGAATTTAGCGCTATATTAGAGAAGTAGCAGGTACACCAAATTTAATATAAGGAACGTCCACCATGAACACAAATCGTCAAAACGTAAAAAAAGTAGCAGAAACCCACCGCGCTAACATTCACAAGCAACTGATGCACCGCATAGAAGTAGCGAGATCCAGTGGCAATCAAGATTTGGTTCGGGTGCTTGAAGAGGAAATGAGACAGCTTTAAAGAAGCTGGAACTAGAATTTGCCGTAGTTTGGTTTAGAGGGTTGTGCGAGAAATGCAGAATTCCGGCAACCGCTACCTGTGAAGTTTTGACTCCTCTCTTAGTTGGTAGGAAAAATCCCGGTTTTTTAAAGAAACCGGGATTTTTTATTGAGAAGGAAGAAGAAAGAGGGAACACTCCTGCACGCACAAACTCTATCTGTAGAGTGCGCCTCGTCCCCAAGAGATTTGCCAAAAATAGAATGTTATGTCGGTAAGTTGAATCAGGTATTTATGAATTTGCTGAGCTATGCGATTCATGCCTTGAATTGCTATGACCAAAAACGCGCCTCGGAGCAAATTAAAAATGACCATAGTAGGATTACGATTTGTACTTATATGCTGAATTAGGATGGGGTAAGAGTCGGTGTGAAAGACAGGCTGGGAATAACAAGGGAGGTAAGGAATGAGAATTAAATAACTTCCACAAGTTTGTGGGATGGGCCTAAGAGCCCGTCCCACAATAACAATTAAAATTGTAAGTTATTTAATTCGCGATCCTAAGAACCCATCTATTTAGGGCTTGCTGAAAAAGTCAGAAAACAGCATTTAGAAAGATGAGTGAATTTGAGCTGGCATCGGCAATATAAGTT
>NZ_JAUBUY010000076.1:0-22775 GCF_036705565.1 Microcoleus sp. AT8-B5 | reverse complement strand
AGCCGTGTGCGGTGAAAGTCGCAAGCACGGTTTTGTAGGAGAGATGGTAGGGGACACTCTGCCATCGACTCTCTAACCAATTAACCATGATTTCTGTAGGGGCGGGTTCGCCAAGATATTGAATAGAAACCGGAAAATCTGTAAACCCGCCCCGGCCTTTAATCGCGATCGCTCGACCGGACATGATATGAGACATTACTTCAATCTTTCGTATAGCGTCAGCAAATAGTCATATTGCATTGATTTCTCCTCTCTAAAATTAATCCACGCTGCCTTCTGAAGGCAGGCTAGGGCGATCGGGAGGACTGTAGAGTCAAACACAATATTGGTAGTAGACTTGGGATTAAGTTAAAACTGTAGGGGACGCGCGCACCCTACAGTTTCTCGTTTTCAGGCTCGGCTTTGTATTTAAACCGGAACCAGAGTCGGTTCCAAAGTTGCCACTAATTTGAGATTGTACTCATATTCAAAACACGGCTTTTTATAATCCAAACTCCAGAGTTCCAGAGCGCAATTGTCTTCGGGATTGAGCGGCTGCAACCGTAAGTGAAACTCTCGAACTTCCGGGCGGTATTCGCATTTAAAATCAGAAATTGCGCCAATCTGCCGCCTGTCTAAAGCCACAGCTAACCGCAGAAAAGGATGCAACTTACTGACAACCTCCCGGTATTTTTTCGGAAGAATAATAAAATTTTCGTGCTTCTTTTTAGGAGGATTTTTCCGGTGATAGCGAGCCAAATTGGCAATTACTTCAATCTCAGTTTCAGTGTAGCCCAATAACTCACCATTGCGAATTAAATAGTAAGAATGCTTGTGGTGCGCTGAATGACTGACGTACAAACCGCAGTTGTGCAGAATCGCGGCAGCCCACAGCAACTCGCGTTCTTCGCTTCCCCAATAGTGTAGAATTCCTTGAGTTTGGTCGAAGAAATTGAGCGCAAATGCTGCGGTTCTTTCGCTTTGTTCTAAATTGACTTGATATTTGTCAGCCATGTGGAGAATACTGCGCTGGCGGATGGAACCTTGATAGCGCAAGCGGTTTTCAATCAAACCGTGGCTAAGCATCCAGTCAACAATTACGCCTTCTCTCAGAGAGCGATCGCAAACAGTCAGCGATTCAATTCCTAATAGTATCATAGCTTCCTGCAAAATCATAGATCCTGCCAGAATAATTTCCGCCCGCTTGTCCGACATTCCCGGAATTGCCAACCTTTCGGCATAAGAAAGTTTGCGAAAACGATTGACTAAATCGCGCAAATCTTTTAAACTTAACTGATATCCAGCCAGCGGACTCGGCACTGTTCCCAACTTTTCGCGAGCGTTAATTGCAGCCAGAGTTTCGATGGTTCCAGCAGTGCCAATCAAGCGCAAAGGTTCGCCCTCATGGAATTGAGATCGCAATTCGTCGATCGGTCTTTCCAGCGAAATCCGAATATAAGCTTGCAAATAAGCAAACTCCTCCTTGCTAATCGGGTCAGTTTTGACAAATTGTCCTGTTAAGCGAACAGCACCAATTTTTGTACTGGTGAGACAGCGAGGTTCAGAACTATCTCCTAAAATCAACTCCGTAGAACCGCCTCCTATATCAATAATCACCTGGGACTGATTGTTAAATTCCATACCCGAAAGAACGCCGAGATAAATTCTCCGCGCTTCTTCTTGACCGGAAATTAAACTCACATTCAGGTCTAATTCGTCAGCAACTTGTTTGAGAAAATCTCGCCCGTTAGGGGCTTCCCGAACCGCACTGGTAGCCACAGCGATAATTTGTTCAGCATTGATAGTTTTAGCAATATCTAGAAAACGGCGCAAAGTTGCGATCGCCCTTTCCATCACATCGGGCTTCAAGCAGCCTGTTTTAACCTCACAATCGCCCAACCGAACCGTATCTTTTTCTCTAGCAATAATCGTAAACGCGGGTAATTTCGGATCGATGCGCGCCACCACCATGTGAAATGAGTTAGTACCCATATCAATAGCAGCAATAATGCGATTTGACTCCGCAGACGGAAGTGAATTAACCATTGGAGTATCGGGGTTGACAGATATTTATGATTATTTCACGAATCCAGTTAGGCATTCTATTAAATTAGCAAAAATTTGGAATTGCTGACTGGGCAAGACTTTCACCTGTTTTAAATTTCGGCAGAAGTGCGATCGCCAGCAGAGATAGTAAGTGATTGTGCCTAAAATTTGATAAAATTTAGAGTTAAAAATATCAAATCTAGAATTGAAATGCTTACACAGCCCGATCGCCAACCCGAATCCACATTGCTAACCGTCGTGAGGCTTTTGAGATGGGACAAACCAGCAGGAAGGCTGATTTTAATGATTCCAGCCCTCTGGGCCGTCTTTTTAGCAGCAGACGGGAGGCCGCCCGCAGCATTGGTGGGCGTGATTGTGTTGGGTACCTTAGCCACGAGTGCGGCTGGATGCGTCATCAACGACTTGTGGGATCGCGATATCGATCCCGAAGTAGAAAGAACGCGATCGCGCCCGCTAGCATCCCGCGCCCTCACCGTGCAAACTGGAATAGGAGTTGCATTAATTTCCTTTGCTTGCGCGGCGATTCTCGCTTTTTATCTCAATCCTTTAAGTTTCTGGCTGTGTGTCGCCGCCGTACCAGTAATTATCTGCTATCCACTGGCAAAACGATTCTTTCCAGTGCCGCAATTAGTGTTATCAATTGCTTGGGGTTTTGCCGTTTTAATTAGTTGGAGCGCCGCCGTGGGAGAACTAGAATTAGCGACTTGGTTGCTGTGGGGTGCAGTCGTGCTGTGGACGTTAGGATTTGATACAGTTTATGCAATGAGCGATCGGGAAGACGATTTGCGTTTGGGAGTGAATTCCAGCGCGATATTTTTCGGGAATAATGCTGCTAATGCTGTGGGCTTTTTCTTTGTTGGTACTGTCGGTTTGTTAGCGGCGATGGGGATTAATTTACACTTGCACATTGGTTTTTGGTTGGCAATTATTGCGGCGGCGATTTTGTGGTTTTTGCAGTACAGTCAACTGCGGAATGCGGATATTCCTAAGCTTGTTTACGGTCAAATCTTTCGTCAAAATGTTTGGGTGGGGTTTGTCATATTGGCGGGGATGATTGTTGGGGAGATTTTTTAGACTCCGGCTAGGTGACTGGAGGATAATTTATTCGCACCCGAAAATTTTGTCCTCTACTAATTTGATTGCTTTTTCTAGATGATTCTACTTTGGCTAAAGGCGATTAGTAGTTGGTGTCGAGGCAGTTAGTGTAATAATTATATCCGTATATCAAACGGTTAATGTCAGCGAATGAGGTATAATTATGAGCCTGCTTTCACACTTTACTGGAACTATCAAAAATACAGCGTATTCCAAGTTTATGAAGTGTAGGGACACGGCAATGCCCAAGGAGTGTCAACTTAAGCCTGAAAGCCCGCCAAGTTCTCCCGCCCACCCGCTAGTCCGCCAGGGAATGAATTCCCTGTCTAATAGCTAAAGTCCTCTTAAGAGGACTAATGAGTTCTTCAGTCCTCTTAAGAGGACTTTAGCTTTGAGGCAGGGGTTTCAACCCTTGCCGGACTTATACTGTTTTGACTAACAATCATGTGGTAGCTGATAATCAGGACAAAACTTATCAAGTGCGGTTTATGCTGCGGGTTTTCCGAATTGGAATTGGATTAATTCAGAGTCTATAGAGAAGACTCGGAATTGGGGGCTAAAAGCTTTTAAGTTAACGAGTGGGAAAGTGGGAATGTTGCCGGATCAATCCCTTGAGAGTGGATACCAACTTGGTTACACTAATGATATTGCCGAGGGAATGAGTGGCGGGCATGTATTGGATATTTCTGGCAAGTTGGTGGGGATTAATGGCAAATCGAAATATCCTTTGGGGGGAATTGATGTGTTTAAGTTGGCGGATGGGAGTGTGCCTTCTCTGGCTGTTTTTCGGCAGATGGAAGCTTTGAGTTGGGCGATTCCGATTGATACTTTTCAGCAGTTGGTGAGTCATCTGAAGGCATGATTATTCTCAGTTTATCGCTACTGTTTGGATAGTTTTTTCATGTTGTCAACAGCCAATTGGTACATCAATGTCTTCCCTTGTTGCTTATACAAATCAGCGGCTTTTTGGTAATCTTCGATTGCACTCTGTTTGTCGTCAAGAGCAGATTTGAAAGTACCCCGATTGTGGTAGGCAGCAGCATCGTTGGGATCAAGCTGAATAGCCCGATCGTAATCTGCGATAGCATCTTCTTTTTTCCCTAGGGCATACTTGAGTATACTCCGATTGTGGTAGGCCATAGCATTGTTAGGCTCAAGCTGAATAGCCCGATCGCAATCTGTGATCGCCTCTTGGTTTTTCCCTAGGGCACATTTGGCTGCACCCCGATTGCTGTAGGCAGCAGCATAGTTGGGATTAAGCTTAATAGCCCGATTGTAATCTGTGATCGCATCTTGGTTTCTCCCTTGGGCATATTTGGCTACACCCCGATTGTAGTAGGCAGCAGCATCGTTGGGATTAAGCTTAATAGCCCGATCGGAATCTGTGATCGCCTCTTGGTTTCTCCCTAGGGCAGATTTGGCTGCACCCCGATTGCTGTAGGCAGCAGCTAAGTTAGGATTAAGCTGAATAGCCCGATCGTAATCTGCGATCGCATCTTCTTTTCTCCCTAGGGCAGATTTGGCTGAACCCCGATTGCTGTAGGCATTAGCAAAGTTAGAATCAAGCTGAATAGCCCGATCGTAATCTGCGAGCGCATCTTGGTTTATCCCTAGGGCAGATTTGGCTGAACCCCGATTGACGTAGGCATTAGCATTGTTGGGATTAAGTTTAATAGCCCGATCGTAATCTGCGAGCGCATCTTGGTTTATCCCTAGGGCAGATTTGGCTGAACCCCGATTGTAGTAGGCATTAGCATCGTTGGGATTAAGTTGAATAGCCCGATCGTAATCTGCGAGCGATTTTGTAGTCATTGCCTTATTCCAGTTATTGAATTTTAATGAAGCTGCTTCCCCGACGGTTCACAGAAGTACGCCGAATCCGATCCGAGTGTTTGATAATTATCAATAATATTATCACAACAAAATAATTATCGGCAAAACTATTGGCGGACATTACTACATAATCAGCTCATTGGGTAAAGGTGGATTTGGCGAAACCTACTTAGCACAGGACGAATATCTACCTGACAAGCCCCCGCGTGTGGTTAAGAGATTCAAGCCCCAGTCCAATGAACCATTCTTGCTGCAAGAAGCCAAACGCCTGTTTTAAAGGGAGCCTCAACACCTGAACAAGTTAGGTAGCCACGATCGCATTCCGCAGCTATTCGCCCACTTCGATGAAAATCAAGAATTCTATCTCGTCCACAAGAGATTTTGCAGCGCTATCTGGAATTATAGCGATCGCCCTTTCTAATAATTCAGAAAGGCTCTCGCCCATAATTCATCAATCATGGCGATCGCCCTTCTTACATCCGCGTTAATCAGCGTCCATCTGCGGTTAAAAAAGATCGATCGCCCTTTCTAATAATTCAGAAGGGCGATCGCTATTTGGAATGAATTCGCGATCGGTTTTTTGTTAAAAGGGCGATCGCTTCTACTTGTAGGATGGAATAACCGCTTGCATCTGGCAATTTCCATGACCAACCCCATCCAGCAAGAAGCCCGCCAAATTCTCGACACTCTCGCCTTTACCCCCTTCGATCGGTGCCATCCTCTCAGCCACGACTTCGACACAATTCCTGCTAGAGTTGGTTTGTACGCCTTTCGACATCGCATTCAAGGATTACTCTACATCGGCAAAGCCAAGAACCTGCGCGATCGACTCCGAGGCGGTCACAAAGCCTTTCTCTGGGGCTGGCTCGATCGCTACGATCCTGATGATGTGAGGATCGCCTTTGTTACCCTCAACCAATGGCAAAAACCAGGGTTATTATATGAATTAGAAACCCTCATCCTTCAAGCTACAAATCCTCCCTACAACGTTAAAATCCCCAGAGAACAATGACTCAGACCGTCAAGATCCAACACTTACCACCAGAAGCTATTCATTCGCTGATGACCCATTTGCCTGACTATGTGAAAGTCGCCCTGATGGAAAAAGCTACGCAGCTAGAATGTTCTCTGGAAGCTGCGATCGAAATGGCGATCGCAAGTTTTATAGACTCAGAAGCTTTCAGCTTTGAAGATTGCCTATTATCGCAACGTCTTCAGGAATCAGAACTGGTAGAATCTCCCCAAAAAAAATAGGGTGCGATCGCCCGTTTTATAATCAATCATGGCGATCGCTCCTACCAGTGCTCATGCACCCCATCCAAAACCCAACTTCCCTGAACTATGTCATCAGCTAACATCCTAGCTGTCACAGATGTTCTCAATTTCCTTGTCAGTGGAATCGATAAAACTACCCTCGAAACAGAACTTACTGCTTCGGGTTGGATATTCACTCCAGCTAGAGGTGGTTCAAAAAGCGGTGCAGGTACAATTTGGACAAGCCCAAACACTCAATACAGTGTCAGAATCATGACTCAACCTGATGGTTCATCCTATGCTCGTGTTTACAATGGCCCAGGAGGAGGTGCACCCGCAGAACAACCCCTAAACGCATCAGGAAAACCTGGAAGTCGTGGAGACACCCACTTTATTCTGCTCCCTTAATCCCATTTATTCGTCAGATTATGAACTTTCAACAAATTTGGCAACAATACGATTTTACCGAATCAGAATTGCTATCGATGGGGTGGCAATTTCCCTATGATTATGTCCTCAATCTCAACTACTATTGGCAGATAAATTCAACTAATTCTACTTCTGAAGTTGCTACCAATGACCAATTTTTAAACATTATCCTCAAAACCTGCATTCGACTTGACGTACAACTCAACCCAAATCCCGATCGGTTAAATCAAAAGCCTGCGAACCTCGGTACAATCGTCGGCTGGGAGCAAGTTACTCCCTCTCCTTGGTTAGAAAATCTATCCCTTTCTCCTAATGAGTGGCTGCATCTGTTATTTGAAATTGGTGGAAATAATAAAATTGAAGCTGTTTGTCGATCGCTAGTTGTCGAACAATTGGTCAAACAACCCTTAGCACTCAGTTCATAAAAGGAGATAAATACAGTGTTTTCCAATTTTTGGCGTTTGGGCTAATTGTTTAAACGTTTCTTCTGCCGCGACAAGAAAACGATCGGAAGCATCCATATTATCTTCCGCCATGTAAGTGGCTAATTCAATCAAATCGCCGATAACTTGCGGACGTTTTTGGATCGAGGTCATTTTTCTCCCTGCAACCCCTGATTCTGGGAAATACGCGATCGCACAGCTTGACGAATCTCCATCCAATCTTCCTCCGTCATCGCGGTAGGATTTCCAGATTCCAAACCCTCTAATAACATCGCTTCCAAACGTTCAGAAGCTTTGCGTTTTTGGTCTTGGCGAATTAACTCACGGAAATATTCGCTAGCTGTACTATAACCACCTTGGGCTACCTGTTCTTCTATATAAGTTCGCATTGAGTCAGGCAGAGAAATATTCATACTTGTCATGGGTATTACTTACCTCATTTAACTCATTATCTTATTATGGCAGATTTTGCCATTTTTTGTCAATTTTCTCACAACCAGTAATTTTTTAAGAGAATGGGGAAACGCGATCGCCATTTCTCAGTCAGGTTCAGAAGGGCGATCGCCCATCATTCATCAATCATGGCGAGATCCCTTCCTGCATCCGCGTTAATCTGCGTCCATCTGCGGTTAAAAAAGAGCGAGATCCCTTTCTCTGTCACATTCAGAAAGGATCTCGCTTCTGCTAAATTTATGATATAATTACCCATCATTTACAGCTAGACTTGCCCACTTCTTTTGATATAAAGGAGTAAAGCCCGTGAAAATAGAAGAATTACTGCAAAGAAAAGGAATTATTCACCGCGATCCAGAAATTATGAGCGGTGTCCCCGTATTTGTTGGCAGCCGCGTCCCCTTAAAGACTTTTTTCGACTACCTCGAAGGTGAAAGCGGTTTCGCAGAATTTATTAAGGATTTTCCTTACCTAGAAAGTCAGGCAATTAAAGTGCTAGAAAATCTCACTAAAATGATGCTCTCGCTCGAAAATCATTCAAATGCTTATACTGCTTGATGAAAATCTCTTGAGTCAAAAACTCAAGCAACCTTTCTTAGACGAGGGTCATTCAATCAGCAATGTTTATGACATGGGGTGGAGAGGCTTAAAAGATAGGGAAATTCTGGAGAGATCGGAGAATCATCCTTTTGATGTTTTTATCACTGCTGATAAAAATCTTCCCTATCAACAAAATCTCGCAAGTCGTGCTATTACAATTGTGGTGTTAGATTCTAGCAGTACGAGGCCCGACCATCTAGTACCTTTGATGAGACAAGTTAGCACTATGATATCGTCGCTGCCAGCAGGTTCGGCAGTTCGCATTAATGATGCTGGGGATGTTGTTTCCATTAGTCCTTGATCGATCGCCTTTCTTGCATCTGCGTTAATCTGCGTCCCTCTGCGGTTAAAAAAGATCGATCGTCCTTGATCAGGATAATTCAGAAGGGCGATCGCTCGTCTTATAATCATGAAGGGCGATCGCCTCGTAACCTATTGATTATTTCTTCTTTAAAAGCTTGAAAATTACAAAGCAAACACGATTCTGAGAGCTAGATCGATTTTTACGATCACCTCTGGTTCAAGTTCACCTCGGATATCTACCCCACGAGAACTATAATCAATAGGGCGCGTTTGCAAACAATCAGCAATAGATTTTTTTGTTAATCCATTTCTTTGAGACGGTTCAATCTCTACATTACTTTTAATCTTGGCTTTTTTTTCACTCCAAGCAGTAATTGGAACAACCTGGATTACAGGAACTCGCTCATTATAAGTATTGTTAGTCACAACAACACAAGGTCTAATTTTCCCCGTTTCAGAACCCTTTGTTGGATCGAGATTAACTTCAATAATTAAACCGCGTTTCAATTTTATAACTTCAGCCATTCTTCTAAACCTAATTCCGTCAATTCTTGCAAGTCTGTATCTTCCTTATAGATTTCTGCATAGAGAGCAGCGGATTCTTCCAATCGCTCCGCTTCTAATGCTAATTCCAGGCGTTTAATTGCGATTCTTACTACTTCATTTGCGTCTTTAAATCCATACTTTTGACAACTTTGGAGAAATTTTATCTGAGATTCATCCAGTTCAAATGTTTGCTCTTTCATCATAGTAAAAATTCTGGAAAGCTTTGGTGTATTACTCTTGAAAACTAGGATTAAATAAACTGCCACTTTAATGATAACATACATTTCCCAAAATTCCTAAATACCAGTCGATCGCTCTTAATCTGTCTCATCAACATTCTCAAACATATCTTCGATGTCCCGTGCCCCGTGAATCACGCGCAAAATTTCTACCTCTGAGTCTATCAGACGGGAGAAAATCAGATATCTTCTAAAACCTTTAATAGCTTGTTGTCGCACATCGATTAAATTAGGATGAGAAAATTGACAGCGTTTTCCCATTTTTGGCGTTTGTGCTAATTGTTTAAATGTTTCTTCGGCCGCGACAATAAAGCGCTCGGAAGCATCCATATTATCTTCCGCCATGTAAGTGGCTAATTCAATCAAGTCACGGATAACTTGCGGACGTTTTTGGATCGAGGTCTTTTTTATTCCTGCAACCCCTGCTGCTGGGAAATACGCGATCGCACAGCTTGACGAATCTCCATCCAATTTTCCTCCGTCATCGCGGTAGGATTTCCCGATTCCAAACCCTCTAATAACATCGCTTCCAAACGTTCTGAAGCTTTGCGTTTTTGGTCTTGGCGAATTAACTCACGAAAATACTCGCTAGCTGTACTATAACACCCTTGGGCTACCTGTTCTTCTATATAAGTTCGCATTGAGTCAGGCAGAGAAATATTCATGCTTGTCACTGGTATTACTTACCTCATTTAACTCGTTATCTTATTATGGCAGATTTTGCCATTTTATGTTAAGTCTCACAACCAGTAATTTTTTAAGAAGAAATTGGGAAGATCGATCGCCCTTTCTCATCCTGATTCAGAAAGGATCTCGCTCATCATTCATCAATCATGGCGATCGCCCGTTTTATAATCAAAATGGCGATCGCTCAAAATCTTTCCCATTCACAACCAATGAATCCAGCCGCACAAAAACTTCCAGATTTGACAGGACAAACCTTATCAGAAGCGATCGCCATACTGGAGAGTTACGGCTTCCAATTTCAAACCAGCACAAAAGGTGGCTATCAAACCTTTGAACATCCAGACGGCAGTATCATTCATATTAGACCAAATGGTGAAATAGTCCGTACAGGACCTCATATACGGGGGACGGAGGGCAAAACTTACCGTCGTAGATACAATAGAGATGGAAATCAAATAAAATTTGAACCAGGGGCTAAGACACATAATACCGGAGAAAAAGTGATTCTATGACAACCGATCTCGCACTCAACCTCAAAACCTTTTTAGAAGACTTAAAAAGTGCCGATTTAGTAGGAGTTTCACTCCGCCCTCAAAATCTTGGCTTGCGTTTAGACTTCACCTTTGGGCCCGAAGTGGGAGATGTAGCGATCGAGTTCGATCGCATTCTTCACCTAGTGATTTCTCGTCCCCTCAATTCCGATGATGAAAATTACTGTTTTTGGGTAGGAGAAGTCGAACTCAGAAAGCTTGAAAAAAATGCTGAAACTTTCTTATCTTCCCTGTCCTATCCTTTCAATTTTCCGGCTAATTTAGATTTATCTGCTTTGAGTCATTTTCGGTTGGAAGGGGATATTTTTATTGAAATAATTTGCGAACACTATAAGATTTTTCAGGAAGTTAAAAATTAACTCCTATTTTTTAAGCTTTATGAATCACAAGAGCGAGATCCCTTCCTGCATCTGCGTTAATCTGCGTCCATCTGCGGTTAAAAAAGAGCGAGATCCCTTTCTAATAATTCAGAAGGGCGATCGCCCAGGCCGACCAAAACCAGTACACTACCATCAAAGCCAAATCTCTCAGCGGTATAGCAGCGCTGTACCGAGAACCGGGAGAATTTGACCAAGCCCTGCAGCACCATGCAGAAGCAATCGAAATACTCGATCGAGCCAGCGCTAAATTAGACCGAGCCGAAGCTTGCTATCAACTAGCACTAACAGAACAAAAACTTGGTAACATCGAGAAAACTCAAGAAAATTTTGAGCGCGCCCTTCAACTGTTCAGCGAAATGGACGCCAGCAAACAAGTAGAAAAAGTACAGTTAGCTGCGACCCAAAAAACTGAAAAAATACCTAATTAATTCAGAAATAAATCAGAAAATAGATACAATAAACGAAAGAACAACCATAAACTTTGTAGATATGAAACTAAAACGATTGGGACACGTAGCCGTCTGCGTGCAAGACATAGAGAAGTCTGCTGAATTCTACCGCAACTTGGGTATGGAGTTAGTCTGGAAAGATGCAGACTGGGCTTATTTGAAAGCAGGAGAGGACGGATTGGCGCTGTTGAGTCCGAGTTACGACCAAGCAGGGCCGCATTTTGGGTTTGTATTTGACGATCGCACCGAAATGGAATCCGCCTACGAACAACTCAAAGCCGATGGTGTTTCCGTCACCCACATCCACGAACACCGCGACGGTACTGCATCCTTTTACGGCAGAGATCCAGATGGGAACGGCTTCGAGTACCTTTACGAACCGGCCTGACGATTCTAGGGCTTACGAATCAAAACCCAAGAAACCGGGTTTTTAGCGGTTTCTGCGAGTTGCAGTGCGTCTTCTCGACAAAAACCCGGTTTCTGACCACGTGCGATCGCAAAATAAACTAAGTAACCGCACAGAAAAAAATAGAATACCCAGATACCCGGCGCAAGCGTTCCTTCTTCCGTTCCCGGAACATCCCTACAACTCCCCGAATAATCTGAGGTACTCACACCGAGGCTTCTCAAGTAAGGTGCAGGCTGTGAATCCAAAATATATCCACAACTTCCGAAAATCGGCTCGATAATCTAAAATCTAAAATCTAAAATCTAAAATCCTCATGTTGCAGAGAATACAAGTCAGAAACCGCTGGAAATCAATCTTCAAACCCTGGGAAGAAGCAGACCCTTGGCTGTTTGGCGCTTGCATCGCCCTCACCATCTTCGGGGGAGTCATGATCCGCAGCGTCGAAATCAACCAGGGGATGATCGACTGGTGGCGGCACTGGGTAACTGGGGCAGTGGGTTTGATCCTCGCCATCATCATTTCCCGCTGCCGTTACCAAACACTGATTGAGTGGAAATGGCCGATTTACATATTAATCAATTTGTCCCTGATCGCAGTGCGGTTTATCGGTACTACAGGGCTCGGTGCCCAGCGGTGGATCAACATCGGCGGCTTTTACCTGCAACCGTCAGAATTTGCCAAAGTAGGCATGATTATCACTTTAGCAGCTCTCCTGCACGACAAGACTGTCCCCACGGTGGGTCATATGTTGAGGATGCTGGCGATTATGGCTGTACCTTGGGGATTGATCTTTGCCGAACCAAATTTAGGTACTTCCTTAGTCTTCGGCGCGATCACAATGGGGATGTTTTACTGGGGAAATGTCAATCCCGGCTGGCTAATATTGCTATTCTCTCCTCTCATCTCAGTTCTCCTCAATAACCTGTATACACCGATTTGGGTAGCCTGGGTAGTTGTTGCAGGTATTATCGCTTGGCGAACCCTGCCTTGGCCCTGGTTGGGGACTTTCGGTGCTGTGTTGGTGAACGTTGTTTCTGGACAAGTCGGACAGCTTTTTTGGAATGTACTCAAGGATTATCAAAAAATGCGTCTGACAGGGTTTTTAAACCCGGAGAAAGACCCTTTAGGTAGCGGATATCACTTGATTCAATCTCGGATTGCTATTGGGGCCGGGGAACTGAAAGGCAGGGGTTTGTTTCAGGGAACGCAAACTCAGCTTAACTTTATTCCCGAACAGCATACAGACTTTATCTTTTCAGCCATTGGCGAAGAATTGGGGTTTATTGGCTGCATTTGCGTGCTGTTTGTCTTTTGGGTAATTTGTTTCAGGTTGGTGACGATCGCTCAAACTGCTAACGATAATTTTGGTTCTTTGCTGGCGATCGGCGTACTGTCAATGTTGATTTTTCAGGTATTCGTAAATATTGGGATGAACATTGGCTTGGCGCCGGTTACGGGGATTCCCCTGCCTTTCCTAAGTTACGGGAATGCGTCGCTGCTGAGTAATTTTCTCGGCCTGGGGCTGGTGGAGGCGGTGGCCAGCCAGCGACAGCGCAAGAAGCGTTGGAATTAGGTCATTGGTAATGGGTAATGAGTTTTGGGAATGCGATCGCCCTTTTGATTTCTTTCGAGAGATTCTGCGGGCGATCGTATTTTTTTTCGATCGGCCTAGGCGCATCTAAATTTTACAGTTCCTGAGCCTAGCCTTGATGACTGTCAAGTTTTATAAAGTTCTTGTGGGGTGCGCGCGAGAACCCCCCCAACAATAAAATTTAGAGTCCTAACAGCTTAAGTAGATCAACTTAATTAAACCACTCCTGACGCAAAAAATAAATGCTTTTATGCGCTATGGGTAAGCCAGTCTCTGTGCAGTCGAGGCCCTACTGAGGACGTTATTCATGCCTAAAACCCTTGCTATTATTACATCTTTTTCTCCTTCTTCCTTCTGCCTTCTTCCTGACATCCGTTATATCCGTTACAAAATTCGTTGCCGAACTTCCTTCTGCCTTCTTCCTGACATCCGTTACATCCGTTACATCCGTTACATCCCGTACATTGCTCGTTGCCGAACTTCCTTCTTCATGACATCCGTTACATCCGCTACATCCCGTACATTGCTCGTTGCCGAACTTCCTTCTTCCTGACATCCCTCGGACTGACATCCGTTACATCCGTTACATCCGCTACATAATCCGTTGCCGAACTTCCTTCGCCCCTGATTACTCGTTCATATTCTTGTAAGTAGCAACAGCAGAAGGCGAACTCCGGTTTAAATAACGGAATATCCAATACTTAAATACCGTATCCAAGATAACTGGAAACGTCGCAATGAACAAAAATATGAACTGCCTATTTTCTGGTAGTCCCAAATGCCTCGATAAACCTTCGAGAATTACTTCCCAACCGTGAGGCGAGTGGAATCCCACAAACACATCTGTAAACAAAATAATTACGAAAGCTTTCGCACTGTCGCTGAGGCCGTAAATCACATCGTCCATAAAAGACTTTAAAATCTCAATCTCTTTCTTGTTAGTGACGATAATCGCGGCAAAAGCCATGCAGGAAATCAAATCGGCAAAAATATTTTTAATGGCTCCACCACTTTCAGCGCGGTATTCCTCCGCTATTTCAACTGCTTTCGCGGCAATCATCTTTTCCGTTTCCTCTAAAGAAAGCGAGGGAGCAGTGCCTATTAACCTTTGAAAATTGAGGTGCTGCTCAAATCTCTCCAGTTCTTGAAATGCTTCTTCTTCCAGGTTAACATTTATGAAAACGGGAGCATTTTCTTGACCTCTAAAATGGTCAACTATCGGGCCGACTAGAAAGTTTTTGGAAATTTGATTCGTCAACAGCGGAACTAAAATCAAAAGCAAAATAAATCTGAGAGAAATAATTGTTTTTACTTTGGAATTGCGAAAATTCTTGACTACTTCTTTTTCAGCTCCAGGGTCTAAATCTTTAGTGATGCGATTCAAAGTCCCCAAAAGCGATCGCGGTAATAAATTTACTTCTTCATAGTTAGTGTCAACCTCACCATCGTGAATTTGAACAGAATTAGCTGAACCTTTATTTTTTGGATCGGGTGGAGAGCTGCTATTTGTAGATTTTGCCGACAAATTTACTGAACTGACAACCGGAACAATTGCCGTCGATCTACTATTATTAATATACTTGTCGATAACTCCATCAATAAACTCTAGCTTCTCAAATATAAGGGATTCTCTATCTTTCTTGTTGAGATGTAATCCGTGCTGGTGATAATCAGCGCTGTCCCCCGTTTTGGGTTTAGCCCCCACTCGCTCCGGCAGTTCCAAAAAAGAACGGCTAGCATTAAACTCAACCATTCGGGTTTGGATGACCTTGAGGTATTTTTGCAGTTCGGATTTAAAGTAAGACAGGGTGCTTTGTCCGTAATCTCCCGATCGCTCAGAGATTCCTTGACCGCCAAAATGCTCGTCTTCGATCGCCTTAATTGCTAACGCAGCATCGTAGGCTTGTTCTAGAGCTCTCTCAGGCGTTTCTCGATACCATTGGTGAAGGCTGTAGAGATATTTTACAATCCTGTTCCACGGAGAAGTATTCATAGCTAAAGCTGGTTAGTTGGCTGTAGACATTAGTGATTAAAGTATTCACGGTATGGTAACAAATTTACATAAATTGAGAACTGCCACCGAAGATTCAATTTGGATTGTCGGATCTGCCCGCAGTGGCAAAACCACTCGTTTAGTCGAGCAGTTCTGCATTTGGAGCAAAACTGTCAAGCCTCTGCCTGCAACAGTTTCAGGGCGATCGAGTTCCGGGCGGCGGCGGGCTGGACAAACTGCGCCAGCAATTTTAGTCTTAGCAGCTAACGGAGACAATCGGCTAGAATTAGCCGATCGCATCGCCGTCGCTACCGAAGGAAAATATACCTTTCACTCCACAACACCCTTCGGTTTTTTTGAGCAGGAGGTATTGTTATTTTGGCCCCTGCTAGTTCAGTCGCTGGATTTGAGGGCTCAATTTCCCCTACGGCTGCAACCTGAAACAGAACTGGAACTTGCCGCGAGACTCTGGCGTCGCGAACTAGACGAAGGCATTTTGCAAAAAACAGGGGTCAGCCCAAATCGAATGGTGCGTCGAACACTAGACTTATTACAACTTGCTGCTGTCAGCGGTACGCCGAGAGAAGAGATTCCCAGCATTCTGGAACAGGGATTTGCTGGTGAGGGCGGCTCGAACAACCTGTGGACTAGCATGGGAGAGTTGCTGGAAAGGTGGCGGGAATGGTGCTTGACGCGGGGGCTCCTGACTTACGGGATTGTTTGCGAACTCTACTGGCGCTATTTGTTGCCGGATGTCAGTTACCAGCAGCATTTGGCCTCTAGATACCAAGCTGCGATCGCAGACGATGTTGACGATTATCCGGCGATAAGTCGCCATTTGTTCGATCGAATGCTCGACCAAGGTGCAGCGGGGGCGTTCTCCTACAATCCAGACGGAGGAGTGCGTTTGGGCTTGGGGGCGGACACGGAATACCTAGCCCAACTCGAAAGCCGCTGTCAAAGTGTGGAAAATTTGGACGCAAAAGCGGGTTTAGCCGCAGAGATTGGAGAGTTAGCGGTAAGTTTAGCAGTTAATACGGAGGGTTTTTATCCTTTAGGCTTCAGTTTGCCCGGTAAAGTTCGATCGCTCCAAACTACTTCCCGGGCTCAACTGCTGCGAGAAACTGCCGAAATCATCGTGGATGCGGTGAAGTCACAAGCCGTGGAACCGCAGGAAATCGCCGTAATTGCCCCTGGGATGGATGCGATCGCCCGTTACAGTTTAACGGAAATTCTCGCGCGAGATGGTATCGCCGCCGTATCTCTCAACGATCAGCGTCCCCTCTCGACTACCCCAGAGATTCGAGCTTTACTCACTTTGTTAGCCTTAGTTTATCCGGGACTCGGCCGTTTAGTCGATCGAGACGGCACAGCCGAAATGCTGGTAGTGTTGGGCAGCCAGAAACACCGTTCATTGGAAACAGAAGATTCCAACTCGACGTTCAATCTAAAATCTCAAATTCACAATCAAAAATCGATCGACCAAGTGAGAGCAGGTTTAATCGCCGATCACTGTTTTTGTCCAGATATCGATCGACCTCAATTGCTGCCCATTACAGCCTTTCCCCGGTGGGACAGAGTGGGACACCGAGCAGCCAGGGCCTACGAGCACATTGTCGAGTGGATCGAACAACAGCGGTCGCAACAGCAGGAGCGGCTGTTGCCGAGTCCAATTGCCCTACTCGATCGAGCCATCCAGAAATTTCTCATGAACGACAGATACCTGCCCTACGATCGGCTAGCAGCCCTGCGCGAGTTAATGGAAACCGCCACCCACTACTGGGAAATCAACGGGCGAATGCAGCGCGTAGAACCAACAAACGGCGGCGACTCAGAAACGATCGCCCGGTTCATCCAGTTGTTGCGCCAAGGAACCGTCACCGCCAACCCCTTTCCAGTGCGTCCAGAAGGCCCAGCAGCCAGAGCCGTCACCCTCGCCAACATTTTCCAGTACCGCAGCAGCCGCCGCGCCCACAAATGGCACTTTTGGCTGGATGCCGGCTCGCCCCTGTGGCTGAGTGGTGGTGCGGCGACATTGTTTGGTGCTCCCTTATTTTTGCGATCGCAACTGGGGCATCCCTGGGAAACCGAAGAGGAAACGGCGGCCGACCAACAGCGACTGCGGCGAATTCTGCTAGATTTGTTAAGTCGCTGTTCCCTGCTTTACCTGTGCCACAGCGAACTATCCGTCAGTGGACAAGAACAAACCGGGCCGCTTCTGCCCCTAATTAACAGCTCTGTTTCTTGTCAGCAGTCAGCATGAGGCATTCACTTCTGCAGGCAAAAGGCAAATCTGTATTCAGCATTCGACATTCGGGAAGAAAAAATTATGACGGCGAAGATTTTTATTTTTTCGGATTCTGGATAAATACACTGGGCTGACTCCAAGCGCGACTTCTAGGTTCTATCGAAATGGCGCGATGTTAAAGTATACCCAACCTAGGCATCAAAACGTGCAATCATTAATATTTTGATATCAAAAGATGCCCCGCTTAAAAAATATCTATAGCCGTGGCAGTTTTGATTTAGTATGTTAGAAATGATGGGGTTATTAATCAATTTTAAGCCAGATTGGTGGCAACAAACTGATACTAATCAGTTCTTAAAGTAAATCGGGATCGTCGTTTAAAGGAGCCAAAATAATGCCAACTGCAGTGCCATTAGTAATTATACCACCTCCCACACCAACACCAGAACCAGAACCAGAGACGCCAACACCAGAGACGCCAGAACCAGAGACGCCAGAACCAGAGACGCCAACACCAACTCCGACTCCGACTCCAACACCTCCAACACCTCCCTCCGGGGACGACACAATTGGCGACATAGACGACACAGGGGGCGGAGGCCAAGGTACCTCGCCCGGAATCATCGGCGGCGTAGTCCGCGGCACCGAAACCAACGACTCCTTAGCTGGCAGTCCCGGCCCCGACGTGATTTCCGGGCTGCAAGGCAACGACACCTTGCAAGGAGTCGGAGGCGACGATTTACTATTTGGCAACGACGATGACGACGTGCTGTTCGGCAATGAGGGCAACGACGTTCTTGATGGCGGTTCAGGACTCGATACCCTGTACGGAGGCAAAGATAACGACTCCCTCGATGGGGGAAATAACCCTGACCTGCTTTATGGCAATGACGCCAACGACACGGTAATCGGAGGCGAAGGCAGAGACACGGCTTACGGCGGCAAAGGCAGCGACAGCTTGCGTGGCGGTTCTGGCGACGATAGCTTTTTGGGCGATCGAGGCGACGACATCCTCTGGGGCGACCAAGGCAATGACTCGCTCTTCGGTGGCGACGGCGAAGACTTGGTATTTGGCAACGAAGGAGGCGACTGGCTATACGGAAACGCCGGCGGGGATACATTTTTTTCCGGCGACGGCGATGACATCGTATTCGGCGGCGACGGCGACGACATCGTGGACGGCGGTGCTGGCAATGATGTTCTTTGGGGCGAAGCAGGCAAAGACGTAGTGGCAGGAGGCGAAGGCAGAGATGTCTTCGTCATCGGCGCCTTCAGTTCCCCCAGCGGCAGCAGCGACGGCACTAACGCGGCATTTCTCACCACAGGCGGCCCCGATATCGCCG
The DNA here is from genome assembly GCF_036705565.1 of Microcoleus sp. AT8-B5. Taxonomy (NCBI): domain Bacteria; kingdom Bacillati; phylum Cyanobacteriota; class Cyanophyceae; order Oscillatoriales; family Microcoleaceae; genus Microcoleus; species Microcoleus sp. AT8-B5. The sequence goes on along the minus strand of NZ_JAUBUY010000076.1, from coordinate 3,883 downwards.
ATGCCGACATTTTCACAGACTTTCGCCAAGGCGAAGATTTAATCGGGTTAACCGGCGACCTCAAGTTTGAAGATTTGGTAATCTTCCAAAGCACCGAGACCAAAGCCGGCAGTACGATTATTCGCAACGGCGTCAGCGGCGACTTTTTAGCAGTATTGCCGGGAGTAGACAGCAGAACCCTAGGGCGAAGCTCATTTGTAATTGCCCCCACAGTTCCCGGCAGCGCAACTCCACTTCCCCTACCGACGCCGACAGACAGTCCGACACCGACAGGAAGTCCGACGCCGACAGGAAGTCCGACGCCGACAGGAAGTCCGACGCCGACAGGAAGTCCGACGCCGACAGGAAGTCCGACACCGCCGACACCGCCGACACCGGACGAGCCGCTGCCGACGTTCCCGACGCCGAATTTGCCGACGCCGACAGGAAGTCCGACGCCGACAGGAAGTCCGCCGCCCATCTTTAACCAACCTCCAAGAGCAGTTAACGATAACTTCACTACGGTTGCGGGTCAAGAACTCAGTTTCAACGTTCTGTTGAACGACACTGACCAGGAACAAAGCGCTCTGACTGTCACGACTTTTGCTCCAGCAAGCAAAGGGAGCCTGGTTCCCGTGGGCGGCGGCGTATTCAAATACACCCCGAATCCGGGCTTCTCGGGTACTGACAGCTTCAGCTACTCGATCTCAGACGGCAGCGGCGGCACAAGTAAGGCGGTAGTAACCATCAACGTCAGTAGCCCGCCCCAGCTAATAATTAACGACGGTGTAGTGGTTGCCAAAAGTAATCCTATCCAGACAATCACTGCCGCCGATTTGTTAATCACAGATCCCGACAACAGCCCCTTGGAAATCGTTTACACGATTACTAAAGCCCCCGATGCTACCAGAGGTTTTGTCCAAAGGGGTAGCACGTTTCTCAACGTCGGCGGCAAATTCAGCCAAGACGATATCAACAACAACATCGTCAAATACAACTTGCTGGCAGAAGGTGGCAGCGACAGTTTCACGTTTACAGCCTCCGATGGGTCTGCAACTATCGGGCCGGCATCCTTCAGCATCACGGTGGTAGATAATATTGTCGATCGCAGCGCACTCCCGGCCAGCAGCTTTACAGGCAGCAACCTCAGCGACTTCATCGTCGGCGGGCCCGGCGACGATACCCTCGCTGGGGGCGAGGGCAACGACATCATGGACGGCAGTGGCGGCAACGACCTCCTATTCGGTGAAGCAGGCAACGACTCGCTGGTGGGTGCGATCGGCAACGACACCGTTGACGGCGGACTCGGCAACGACACCGTTGACGGCCAAGACGGCATAGACTCGCTGATCGGCGGACTGGGCAACGACCTGATGTTCGGCGGCAATGACAATGACATCCTAGGCGGCGGTGACAACAACGACACCATTGACGGCGGAACAGGCAATGACTCGATATTGGGAGAATCCGGCGAGGACTCGATACTTGGTGGCGCCGGGATTGACACCTTACTTGGTGGCATTGGCGACGACTCCCTTGACGGCGGTGCCGGCGACGACATCCTAGACGGTGGATTGGGCAGAAACTTGCTCGACGGCGGTATCAATAACGATTCCATCTTGGGCGGCGACAACGATGACACGATTTTGGGTGGAGAAGGCAACGACACGGGACTAGGAGGTTCCGGCAATGACTACGTGTTGGGCGAGGCCGGCAGCGACTCCCTCGACGGCCAAGCGGGCGACGACACTCTCGACGGCGGTGCAGGCAGCGACTGTCTCAGCGGCGCCTTCGGCAATGACTTGGTATTGGGTGGCGATGACAACGACTCGCTTTCGGGCGGTGAAGGCAATGACATTTTGGGCGGTGGCAACGGTTCTGACTTGCTCACGGGCGATGCTGGCAATGATTTCTTCTACTATGAAACTCCCAGCGAAGGCGTGGACGTGATTGCTGACTTTAACGCTAACGGCAGCGAGACCGACAGATTTTTGTTCAGGTCGTCAAATTTCGCAGGTTTAACCAACTCAGGAACTACTCTCGATTTCACCAGTTTTATCGTCAGGAATATCGGGTCTAGCGGCGACGACATTAGCAAGCAATCAGTCATTTTGTTTGAATCTAAATTTGACAACGCTCAAGCAATAAATGCAGTGTTGAAGAATCAAAACGGTTCGAGCAAAACGGGAGCTTTCTTCGTGTACCTGAACAATACTTTTAACAAGTACGTTCTCGGCTTCGACCCGAATGTGGCAGATGACAGTCTCCCAGCTTTCGATTTGGCAGTGTTGAATTCTATTCCTACAGTGCCGGGAGCGCTCAGCACCGTCATTACTGCATCTGACTTTAAGTTTATTTAGTAGTTTTGAGTAGCGTCGCAAGGAGTCGGAACAATGCCAAGTGCAGTACCACTAATTTTTCTCGAAGGGCGGCTACCCGATGAAAACGCGGATAGTTTGGATAGCGGCACGGTGCCGCAGCCTACGCCGTCGCCGGGGACGGAGCCGCCGATGATGACGGGGACGGAGCCGCCGATGATGACGGGGACGGAGCCGCCGATGATGACGGGGACGGAGCCGCCGATGATGACGGGGACGGAGCCGCCGATGGTGACGGGGACGGGCCCGGACATTTCGGTCACGCCTGTGCCGCGGCCAACTCTGACAGTTCCCACGCCTCCCCCAGAGCCACTTTTTGTCGATGGCTTAGTTGTCGCAAATGACGGCAGTAACTATTTAATCGGCAGCTTGTTCAATGACACGATTGCCGGGGGTGCCGGCGACGACACACTTTTGAGTCGGGACGGAGACGATCTACTCAGGGGCGAAGACGGTAACGATTCTCTCAACGGTGGCGCTGGTAAAGATATTGTTGAGGGCGGGCGCGGTAATGACACGGCGCGGGGCGGCAAAGACGATGACTTGGTTTCTGGCGACGAGGGCGATGACTTAGCTTTTGGCGACCTGGGCAATGATATTGTCTTGGGTTCTGAAGGTAACGACACGCTGTACGGCGGTAAAGGCAATGACTGTCTGCGCGGTGGTGGGGAGGACGACCTGATTTTTGGCGACAGGGGCAGTGACACTGTTTTTGGCGACACGGGTAACGACTGCCTGATTGGCGGCGCTGGCAATGATATTTTGTTGGGCCAGCAGGGCGGGGATGTTATCACCGGCGGTGTTGGTAACGATACTGGTGATGGCGGCGAGGGTGATGACCTGCTCTTCGGGGGCGATGGCAATGATTCTTTGTCTGGAGATGCTGGGGATGATATTCTTTCGGGCGATCGCGGGTCTGATACTCTGACAGGAGGCGACGGATCGGATATCTTTGTTCTCGGTAGGGTGGGCACGTCGCCCGGTAGCAATGGGTTTCTTACTACTGGCGGCCGCGAAATCGGCGATGCTGATGTAATTAGAGATTTTAATCCGGGAGATTCGATCGGTCTGGCTGGAGGTTTGAATTTTACAGAGTTAGAAATTTTCCAGGGCCAAGGCTCGAATTCTAGCAACACGATTATTAGGGACAGGCAAACTGGGGAATTTTTGGCGGTGTTGATTGATGTTCGATCGAACTCGCTAGATGAATCTCGGTTCACTACAGCTCAAATACCCCGCGTAGACGACAATCCCTTCACCATTGAGGGGACAACAACGAATCCCACAACGGGGACAACAACTAACCCCACAACGGGGACAACAACTAACCCCACAACGGGGACAACAACTAACCCCACAACGGGGACAACAACTAACCCCACAACGGGGACAACAACTAACCCCACAACGGGGACAACAACTAACCCCACAACGGGGACAACAACTAACCCCACAACGGGGACAACAACTAACCCCACAACGGGGACAACAACTAACCCCACAACGGGGACAACAACTAACCCCAC
>NZ_JAUBUY010000075.1:0-22846 GCF_036705565.1 Microcoleus sp. AT8-B5 | reverse complement strand
TAAAATCTAAAATCCTCAAGCCCCCGAATTTATCTCGCGCAAGTCAATCCAAAATCTAAAATCTAAAATCTAAAATCGAATGACTCATCATTACCTCACCGGAAAAAATCTTTGACTTTTGAGGGAAAACTTCAGAGTATGGGCGATCGCATTTTTACCATTCAGCAGTAAGGTACGCAGCGCGCACCTTACAAACTATTAACCTAGGACTATTCTGCCACTTCCTCAGATTCCGATTCTTCCGCCGATTCTTCACCAGCAGCCGGCACTAAAGCCACAGCTACGATGGAATCATCCTCATCTAACCGCTGCACCCGCACACCCGTTGCTGTGCGCGATTGAGTAGAAATTGCACTCACCGCCTGACGGATAATAATACCTCGGTTGGTAATGATCATCAATTCGTCATCTTCGTTGACAATTCGCAGGGCTGCTACCTGATCCTTACCCTTTTTCGACTTAAATTTAGTAGCCGTCAATCCTTTGCCTGCCCGTCTTTGTAGGCGGAATTGAGAAACAGGAACCCGCTTGCCGTAGCCGTTGGTGGTGATTACCAACACCGAAGGAACTTCGCTGCTAACTGTCGAAATTTCTTCAACCTCTTCGCCTTCAATTTCCTCTGCTTGCAATTCTAATTCTTCATCTTCCGTTTCCAATTCAGCACTTTCTGCCCCTTCAAATTCCGCTTCGTCCGTTTCTAATTGAGCAATATTAGCTCCCTCAAATTCGGAGTCTTCAGTTTCCAATTCAGCGATTTCGGCAACAATTGAACTGGGCAAAATGTCCATGCTAATCAACTCATCGCCTGATCGCAATTTCATTGATTTTACACCCCGCGTCGCGCGGCCGACTGGGCGCAACTGTTCGTGATTGGTGCGGAAATGAATTGCCATGCCTTGGCGCGTACCGATGATGATGCTGTCACCAACTTTTGCTCTCCGCACCCAGCGCAGTTGGTCGCCTTCTTCTAGAGAAATCGCGATTAATCCATTAGTGCGGATGTTGCCAAAAGCGGAAAGTGCGGTTTTCTTAATGTAGCCGCCGCGAGTCAGCATGACTAAGTATTCTTCGCTGGTGAATTCTGTGACTGACACCATAGAAGTGATTTTTTCTTCTATAGGAATCGGCAGCAGTTGCACCACGGGAGTGCCGCGGGCCGTCCGGGAACAGACGGGGATTTGATAAGCTTTGACAGAGTAAACTACGCCCCTGTCGCTGAAGAACAAAACGCTGTCATGATCGCAGCAGGAAAGGAAATGTTCTACTCCGTCGTCTTCTTTCATTTTCGCGCCTGCTTTGCCGCGAGTAGCGCGACTTTGGGCCTCGAAAGTGCTGACAGGCATCCGCTTGATGTAGCCTTGCTCGGTGATCAGAATAATTGCTTGTTCGTTGGCAATTAAATCTCTTTCATCGATTTCTCCTTCGGCGTGTTCGATGACGCTGCGTCTAGGAGTGGCGATTTTGGTTTGGATTTCGACTGCTTCAAATTCGGCGATTTCTAAGATGCGTTCCCGGCGCGCTAAGATATCTTCCAAATCTTCAATTTTAGCTCGCAGTTCTTCGTGTTCTTGCTGAATTTTTTGCGCTTCTAATGCTGTCAAACGCCGGAGCTGCATTTGCAGAATGGCGTCGGATTGCTGTTCAGAAAGACCGTAATTATCCATCAATTCTTGTTTCGCTGCGGCGGAGTCGGCAGCGGCGCGAATTAGGTGAATAATTGCATCTAAGTTTTCTAAGGCAATTAATAAGCCTTGCAGAAGGTGGTCGCGTTCTTCTGCTTTGCGGAGTTCGTATTGAGTCCGGCGAGTAATTGTCTCAATGCGGAAGTCTAGGAAGACATTGAGGAATTGGGAGAGCGTAAGTAGTTGGGGTTCCCCATTTACTAGCGCTAACATATTGGCTCCAAAGTTGGCTTGGAGGGGTGTTTGTTTGTAGAGGTTGTTGAGGACGACGCGGGGATAGGCGTCGCGCTTGAGTTCGATCACGATCCGCATTCCGTCTCTATCGCTTTCGTCGCGAATGTCGGAAATTCCATCTAATCTTTTGTCGTTGACAAGTTCGGCAATTTTCTCAATTAGCCCTGCTTTGTTTGTTTGGTAAGGTAATTCGGTGATAATAATTGCTTCTTTGTCGGGGCGGCCGGGATGTTCGATGGTTTCAATGTTGGCGACTCCGCGCATTGTAATCGAACCGCGCCCGGTGGTGTAAGCATCGCGAATGCCGCCTCTACCGAGAATTTGCCCTCCGGTGGGAAAGTCCGGGCCGGGGATGTACTGCATCAATTCCAGGTCAGTAATGGCTGGATTGTGAATTAGCGCTACTAAACCGTCAATTATTTCGCCTAAATTGTGGGGCGGAATGTTGGTGGCCATCCCTACAGCAATCCCGGAGGAACCGTTGAGCAAAATTTGGGGGATGCGTGCCGGGAGTACGAGGGGTTCTTGCTGGGAACCGTCGAAGTTGTCGCCGAAATCAACTGTTTCCGAGTCGATGTCGCGCAGCATGGAGTCGCTAGTCAAGGCTGTGAGGCGACATTCGGTGTACCGCATGGCAGCGGGCGGGTCGTTGTCAACGGAGCCGAAGTTGCCGTGGCCGTTGATCAGGCGTTCCCGCATGGAGAAATCCTGAGCCATCCGCACCAGGGCGTCGTAAACCGCTGTATCTCCGTGCGGGTGATACTTGCCCAGCACCTCCCCCACGACGCGGGCGCATTTGCGGAAAGGTCGATCGGGAGTCAAGCCCAATTCGTTCATGGCGTAGAGAATGCGTCGGTGAACGGGCTTGAGACCGTCCCTGGCATCTGGTAGCGCCCGACCGACTATTACGCTCATGGCGTATTCCAAGTACGATCGGGACATCTCATTACCCAGATCCGTCGGGATTATCCGCGACTCAGAGGTGCTCATAGGTTGAAAAACTCCGTTAAAAATTTAAATTTGACCGCTATAAATCTCAAAAATGCGATAAAATCGGTTTGGATTCAGTAGAGCTGCCAAATATTGCCAATTACTCCTGAAATTATATCACAATTTGCCTTGGAATTTATGGGAAAGTTGCCAGAAAAATTAAGGGACGAAACCAGCACAATTGATAATTTGTCAGTTGGTGATTTTGTCAGCAGTTGGCAAAAGCTAAAAAGGTTTTTTTAGGCGATCGGGTTTCATGCTTTCGTGAGTTTTTTTGACGGCCATCTAAGAAATTAAAATGGTTACTCGATCGAAATTTTAATTTCACAAAACCGAAGGCCTTCTTAAAGCTAAGTAAAAATCTAAAATCTAAAATCTAAAATCTAAAATCAGCCGATGCTACCCGTCATCTACTCCGAAGATTTCTTGCTGCACAAGACTGGAATGCTTCACCCAGAGCGACCAGAACGTTTAACGGCGATCGTCAATGCTCTGAAAGCTGCTCCCTGGGCGGATCAAATTGAGTGGCAACTGCCCACCCCAGTGGCGCAGCGCGAACAACAACTGTTATCGGCTATCAAAAAAGTTCACTCGCAAAGATACATCAAAGAAATCGAACATTTGGCTCATCGGGGTGGCGGCTACCTCGACGGTGATACGCCGATTTCTGCTGAAAGTTACGACGTAGCGCTGCTGGCGGCGAGTGCTTGGCTCGATGGGGTCGATCGAGTGGTGGTTGCGGGGGAACCGGCTTTTGTACTGGCCCGGCCGCCGGGACACCACGCTGAAAACGCCCGCGCGATGGGTTTTTGCTTGTTTTCCAATGCTGCGATCGCCGCTCACTACGCCTTGGAACAGCCGGGAATCAACCGTGTCGCCATCCTCGACTGGGACGTACACCACGGCAACGGCACTCAATCTTTGGTGGAAAGCTGCCGGCAAATTGCCTACTGTTCCCTGCATCAATCTCCTTGCTATCCGGGAACGGGAGATGCCGAGGAGCGCGGTGCCTACGACAACGTGCTGAACATTCCCCTCTATCCCGGCAGTGGCATAGCTGAATACCTGAGCGCCTTTGAATCTCTTGTCGTGCCTTTTTTGTCCAAATTTGAACCGGATTTGTTGATTGTCAGCGCTGGTTATGACGCTACTGCGTCCGATCCGCTGGCGAGTATGACTCTGATGCCGTCAGATTTCGGTACTTTCACCGGATACTGCCTGCAACTCACCCGCCGCATAGCTTTTGGTTTGGAGGGGGGTTACGCACTGAAAGATTTGGCAGAGTCGGTTGTGGCGACTATTGACCGATGCCTCAATTAGCTGGAAAATTGGCATAGGGGAAAATAAGGTTGAGAAGCCATGAGGACGAGATGGAGAGTTTTTGAGGGCGATCGCGCTTGATGGTCTTTTTCCCTCTGACTTCTGACTTTTCCCCTCTGACTTTAGTGACAAGCATCACAAATTTAAGAGATCCAAGTCACTGCCGATCCAAGTCTCGGTCACAGATTTTTAGCCAAAAAATCACACCGTGTCAATGTTTTCGATCGCCTTTGAAGTCACTCCCAGAGTGCACAATAAAAATACAACAAGCCTGTTAAAATTTTATCTGTCTCAATCAACTAGGAGGTTTATCATGTCAGTATCCCAAATGACACTCGAAGAGTTATTTGGTCAGGTCATGTTCTCCAGCGTCGTGACTCGCCACGACCGGAGACAGCTCAGATCTGCACTCTTAGAAAGAACACTGAATGAAGATGAGTATGCCATCATCAACCGACTGCTGTACAACGTTCGCCGCGGTTGGGTAAAAATTGTCGATTAAAGACCTGGCAACCACTCTCTGTAAAGGAGTTAATACCATTTTCGATTTTCGATTTTCGATTAAAGAATTGGTGATGACTGATAACTATCGGGATTGAGAGCACGAGCCTACAGTTACATTTTTTGGGAACTCGTTACAAGTAGAACTTGCCAATTCGGGAAGTTTTTTGTGTTTAATAGTTGGCTCGAAAGTGTGATGTGTTTGACCAGTGTGTTAATTATCAAAATCTCGCTACACATCAGCCTATAGGTAGAGATAATTATAAAATAACAGGTTTCGGGTGCATCTCTACTTGTTGAAAACTTGTGAGTTTTGAGTTGTTAACTGAAAAGTTATAATTAACTCAAAACTCATAATTTTTTGGATTTGAGATGGGAGATTGGAGAGTGGGAAAACTGATGAATATCAGAGTTGAAAACCGCTATAAAGTTAATATTTTTTAAACTGGCATTAAGAATCAAAACTAGAAGCAGTTTCCGGTTGAGGAGGAGTGTGCGATCGTTACCAGCACAGCCAGTCGTATTGGTCGATCGACCATTCCGGCAATTTGAGCTCAGAAGTGTCAAAATATTAACAACCAGTTCATCCCCAAAATATATGGCTCCCGCCGTTTTAATTGAAAATCTTCAGAAACGCTACGGCACTGTAGAAGCCGTTAAAGATGTTTCCTTCAAGGTAGAACCGGGGGAAATATTTGGTTTGCTAGGCCCCAACGGTGCAGGCAAAACCACAACCCTGCGGGTACTTTGTACTTTGAGTGCGCCCGATAGCGGACGCATTGAAGTGTCTGGCATTTCTGCTGTCAGCCAGCCGAGAATTGCTAGACAAAGACTAGGCTATGTCGCCCAAGAAGTGGCTCTCGATAAGGTGCTGACGGGGCGGGAACTCCTGCAACTGCAAGCAGCGCTTTACCATTTGCCGCGCCATACGATTAAAGGGCGGATTGACGAAATGGTGAAACTCCTCGGTTTGGAGGAGTGGGAAAATAAAAAGACGGGCACTTATTCCGGCGGTATCCGCAAACGCTTGGATTTGGCTGCTGGATTGCTGCATCAGCCTGATGTTTTGGTGTTAGACGAACCGACTGTCGGGCTCGATATTGAAAGCCGGGTGGTAGTGTGGGATTTCCTGCGCCGCTTGCGAGAGGAAGGTACTACGGTTTTGATAACGAGTCACTATCTCGAAGAAGTTGACGCTTTGGCCGATCGCGTGGCGATTATTGACAAGGGTACGGTAATTGCACAGGGCACGCCGGAGGAGTTGAAAAATCGGGTTGGGGGCGATCGGGTGACTCTGCGGATTCGGGAGTTTTCGCCGATGGAAGAAGCCGAAAAAGCTAAAACTCTGATGCAATCTTTGCCTTTTGTGCAGGAAGTAATTGTCAATACGGCTCAAGGAAATTCTCTCAATTTAGTAGTAACACCGCAAAGCGATGCGCTGGTGACTATTCAGCAAGCTTTAAAAGATGCGGGACTTCCTACTTTTGGGATTGCTCAATCTCGGCCGAGTTTGGATGATGTGTATTTGGCTGCGACTGGTAAGACTCTGTTGGATGCGGAGTTGGCTGCTGCTAGCAACCGCGATTTGAAGGCTGAGCAAAAACAGGCGATGCGATCGTAGTTTAGTTTAATAAACCTCTCCAATAATTATTGTGGAACAGGCATCTTGCCTGTTCGAGACGCTCTTTTCCTGAGCCCGTCAGGGGTTGAAACCCCTGCCTCAAAGCTAAAGTCCTCTCAAGAGGACTGAAGAAATCATTACTCATTAGTCCTATGCAAGAGGACTTTAGCTATTAGCCAGGGAATTAATTCCCTGGCGGTCTTTCGGTTGAAGCGAAAACCAATGAGCAATGCTTTATCCTTATCTTTTCGGCAGATTTGATATCATACATCCAACACTTGCTCTGCTGTCAATGCTAATTCGGGGAAAGTTCGAGATATAATTCGCTCAGTTCCTCGGTAAGCAGTCATTTGATAAACCCCATTTTCATCAAGTAGATAAACAAAAACAGTCGGTTCTTTCGGGTTGCCCAAATAGTTTCTGCTACCCAAAGCTAAATAATCGACAATCCAATATTCAGAAATTCCCAGCCGCTGATATTCATCCAGCTTGTCGATATAATCATCTTCCCAATTTGTTGAGACAACTTCTACAACTAATTGTGGTGGTTCAGTTAGGGCTGAGAGGGCGAAATGTTGAGATTTCCAGAGGGTTTTGTCTACTATTGTAACATCAGGATGGCGGCCTTGTTCTTTACCATTCGGGGTTAATGTCCTGACTACAATTCGGCCAGATACCCTGTAATTTAGGTTGAGTATTTTTACCTCGTCTTGGAACGTATTTTCAATAAAATCAGCTACATTTTCGTGGAGTCTGATTGTTGGTAATATTTTGACAATTTCTCCATTAACCAGTTCATAACGTCCGTCTTCATCTGGAAGTTGCTTGATGAATCGATCGAAAGTGAGCATTAGTTTAGGTTGGGTTTGAGTTGCGATCGTGGTTTACTCTCATTTAGCTAGATTAGGACTTACGCATGGTGGCCCAGAAACCGGGTTTTTTTACGAAATACTTAGTTACATACCGTAAATTAGGTAAAAAACCCGGTTTCTTTAATCGGAGCGTGTCCCGGACTATAGATATTTAAGACTATTCTGCAACCATTTTAACATACTGTTTTAACACAGGTGGAATCGTGAAAATGGTTTCTGTTTCACCGCTCAATTTTTCGATCATTCCCCGTCTGGCTAAAGATTGAATTGCTTTACATAATTCACGTTGTGAGCCTTGACATTTTGCCATCCATAGGGTAAACGAAACAGGCTCGATTTCATTACTAAGTTGCGAAATCGCCTGTTTTTCTATTTCCGACAACCGCTGATAGTGCTGCTGCAATATCGGTGTCAATTCATCGCTTAAAAATACTGGTTGACAGCTTAAATATTGAGAGACTCTACCGCCAAATAAGTTGTTAATGGTTTGAGCGACTAATTTTAACCACAGGGGATTACTTTGATAAAGGTTAATCAATTCTGGCCAGTATTCTTCATCCAACAAACCCTTTTGTCTAAGAATTTCTGTTGCGGCTTCACCTAAACCGGTTAACTGCAACAAACATACTGCTGAATTATCGTCAGTGAAGGTGATGATGTCTGAGGGAGGTTCCCAACTATTGAGGATTAAGCAGCTATTGTGGGGAATTTCGCCGATGAGTTTAAATAGGGTTCCGTAGTTTTCATATCCGGGTTTATAATTTCCTGCAAGTTGCCCGCTGCTGAGAATTTGCTGCACGTCATCGAGGATGATGAGACAGCGATTTTCGCGCAATGTTTCTATTAGGATTGACAATTGAGCATCGGTGTTGTCGGAAAAGTTAATATCGGTTCGATCGCAGAGAAATTGAATAATATTTTTGAGTGTTGTTTCGAGGGGCCCGGAGGTGCGGAGACTGCGCCAGATGATGCGATCGAATTGAGTTTGAATTTGGGGGATGAGGTGACGGGCGATCGTACTTTTGCCGGTGCCTGTCATGCCTGTGATGGTGAGGAGGCGGCAGTTTTGGCGGGCGATCGCATTTTCGAGGGCGGTGAGGGGTGAGTTGGGGTAGTTGTAGAAGGTTTTGATCTCCGGTGCATCTCTTAGATCGAGTCGCAGTTTCTCTTGGGTGTTGTCTTCATTTGAGGTTTGTGCAGGGGGTGAGTGTTGTGGAGCTTTTGGAGGGCGTGAGGTTTCTGTGCAAACGTTGATGTTACCTTTGTTTTGTACAAAATTAAAATCACCAAAATTTGAAACTTTAGAAAATTCATACCTCTCCATTGTGGAGCGCAAATTTGATTTCATTACATCTTCATCTAATATTTCTGAAAGAGTTTGCCATAACTTTGAGGCAATATTTCTGACATGGCGTTCAGTACAATGAACCTCTTTAGAAATTTCGGAGTATCTTTTACCTTGCCACGTTCCCCGTACTACTGCCTGTTGCAGATCGTCCAATCGTTTGCCGGTCTTAGCGAACACCAAGCCATCGGCCAACCTTAAGAGTTCTTGAACATCCATTTATTGGGTAAATGTAGGAGGTTTTATCTATTGTATCAGACTTTTTCTGACGTTTTATGGCTAAGAAGGACAAAATATGACTTTTAACGGCTAGCTAATTTTATTAACTCCGGGCAAATTGTGACATTCTCCTACTTTCCAATACATAAAAATTAAATTAAAATTTAATCACGGGCTTTAAAAAAATCTTAGGCAACCTAAAAGATTTTAACAATGTAAATCTGACTGGCGCAACTAGGCCAGATATCACCGTGCATCCCTAACGGTTAAAAAAAGTTGCTCCAAAGGTGCCTACATCCGCTACTCCAGCGGTTAAAGAAGTTGCTGGCAATGCTGCTGCATCGGTGAACAATGTTTAGCCGCTTTTAGCCTCGTGAAATCTTCGGCAAATATTTATAACTTACGAGAGGAAAGAAATCATGTCTAGTGCATTATCCCTACCGCAAGCTAATTTAAAAATGGCTCTCTGGCAAGTCGATGCTGATGCAATGAGTAGCAGCGACTTGTATGTATGGTTAAATGATATCGGCTTGCCGCATGAAGTCTCGATGCGGCTGCATGAACTTGCCACATACACTAAAAAAGCTGCTAACAAAGTTTTACTTATCGGCAAAATTCTCCTGATTAAAATTATAGAATTTGTCAAAGCGCATCCCAATTTAGTTATAGGGGTTGCTGTTGGTGTCGCTGTAAGAATTTTGGCAAGTTCGATACCATTTGTCGGCCCGTTATTAGAACCTTTGGCAACAGCGCTGGGTATCCCAATTGGTGCAATAGCAGGCCACCGACTCGATCGAGGCAAAGAGGTGTCTGATGGAATTATTGGAATTGCTCAAAACATTATTGAGATTGCCAAAGCATTTTTTCAACTACTGATAGACGTTTTCAATACAATTTTTCGCAACGTCATCACTGCTTAACTGCCTAAATTAGCAAAAAAATTGAGGTCTAATATGTCTGCAAATAAAACGCCAACCAAAGAGCAAATTCTGAAGTCAATAGAGCAACTGGAAAAAAACCCACATGATAAATTAGGGATTTTAGGAGATATTGGCATTGGTGTGGTGGGGGCTGCCGGTGCTGGTGCGGCGGCGGCAGCTTTCGGTGGTGGATCTGTATTATTTGGGTTAATAGCCGTTGCACCTCCCGTAGGATTAGTTGTTGGCGGTGCAGCTTTAGGTGCTGCTGCTCTTGTAGGGGTAAAACGAATGTTATTTGATGGCACTTTTGACCAGGGAAAACAAGCAGAAATGCTTAAAAACTTAAAAGAACAGCTAAGAGATGTTGAAGCCAAAGAAAGAGCCTCTAAGCTGGAAGACAGCGATAAAACTAAATTTATTGTTTCGTTGAAAGAACCCGTCAGGCTCGATTTAATTAGCCCGAAAGACGCTCAGGATTTAATTAGGGCCGTAGAAAGCGGTAAAATTGCAATCAAAGAGGCGATTAAAATGGTTGAGAATGTGGTAAAAGCTGCTAAACCATAACTGCCTTCTGACTGCGTAACCTGGGAATGCTAAGTTGTAAGTCTGCGATCGCCCTTACTTAAACCAAGTGCGATCGCCCCCTAGTTTTCTGGAAAATAACGCTCCAAAAATTCCTTAGCCGTAACAATAGGAATCCCCTCATATTCCTGCAACACTAACAAATCCAGATCGCCCGTAACAATTGCATCAGCATCAGCAGCGATCACAGTTCCTAAAATCATATTGTCATTAGCATCTCGTAACTCAGGCACGTTGATAGTGGAAATCGGATAAATCTCCACTAACTCTCGTGTTCCGCTCATTAAACCATTAACGGTAAAACTCAAAGACTGTAATCTCGCCTGGAGTTTTTGTTTGTTCAAAGTATTCTCTAATTCTGCTAGTATTGGTTCAGAAGCACAAATTATGAGTTTACGAGTTCGAGCTAATCTGAATAAACGAGCTGGGATACCTCCCCACAGCCAGCCTGACACAAAGATATTAGTATCCACTACAATTTTCATTTGTGCGACTCTTTTTCAGAACGTTTCTCCCGACGCACTTCCCGCACAAGTTCGCAAATTTCTTCCATTGTTAACTCATCAGGATCTGGACTCGCTGCTTCTATTCGCCGTTCCCATTCCTCCCAGTCAAAACCTGTTACCTTCTGAAAAACAATACTATCTCCTGTAACTGTAACTGCATATCGATCCCCAGGCTTCAGTTGAGCTTCAATCTCAGCGGGAATTTCTAACTTACCGTCGGGGTTGACAGGAATAGTAATATTTGATTTCAGAATGTATTCTCGCAGGTGTTCAACAACTCTATCTTGAAGAGTTTCTGGCAAAGATTCCATGATTTTAACCAAAGTGGCGATCGCCCTTGATGACATAGCTTTATCCTCCTAATAAATCAAGTTTTTATTTAGCATATTTGATGAGCTTATTCTCAATTTTAGACCGATCGCCCGCCCAACACCACCAATACCTCCAGACTTGCTACTGTAAAGAGAGTTAGATTTAATCAAAATCAGCGCAAGCAATTATGAGCGGTACTGTTACATCCCCCAACAACCTCAACCAGCAGCGGCCACTCTCCACGGCATCCGCTGACACTTCCAGTTCCCTGCTGGGCGACTTCATCCAAGAAACACTCGCCTTAACCAAGCGCCTGTTTATTCAATTGCAGCGCCGCCCCTCCACGCTAGTTGCAGGCATTATTCAGCCCCTGATGTGGTTGGTTTTGTTCGGAGCTCTGTTTGAAAATGCACCCGCCGGCTTGTTCGGCGAAAGCCAGAATTACGGACAATTTCTGGGCGCTGGTGTAATCGTTTTTACAGCTTTTGCCGGGGCGCTGAATGCTGGTTTGCCGATTATGTTCGATCGCGAGTTCGGATTTCTCAACCGCTTGTTAGTCGCGCCGTTGGCTTCCAGATTTTCGATAGTCCTGGCTTCGGCTATTTTTATCGTCACCCTCAGCTTTATTCAAACCGGCACAATCGTTACAGCGGGCGCCTTCTTGGGCGCGGGATTCCCCGGAATTGCCGGACTAGGGGCGATCGCCCTAATTGTCCTACTATTAGTTTTGGGCGTCACCGGCTTGAGTCTGGGTTTAGCCTTCGCTCTCCCCGGCCACGTAGAATTAATAGCGGTAATTTTTGTTACTAACTTGCCGCTGTTATTTGCCAGCACAGCCCTCGCGCCGCTGTCATTTATGCCAGAGTGGCTGCAAGTTGTGGTGACTCTCAATCCTCTGAGTTATGCGATCGAACCCATCCGCTACCTGTACCTGCACAGCGATTGGTCGCTAGCGAGTGTCGTGATGCAGGCTCCTTGGGGTACTGTCACCTTTGGAGGAGCGCTATTAGTGCTGCTGGCGTTTGATTTGGTGGCGCTGCTGAGCATTCAACCGCTGCTGCGACGCCGGTTTGCTTAGGGCGATGTTTCACCTGCACCGTCAATTCTAGGATGCCTTTCGTCCTGTCAACTTAAGCTAAAACCGATAGTCCGTCAGGGGTTGAAACAACAGCCTCCAAGCGAAAGTCCTCTTGCATAGGACTAATGACTTCTTCAGTCCTCTTTCAGAGGACTTTAGCTATGAGACAGGGAATTCATTCCCTGGCGGACTGCCGGGTAAGCGATAGGACTAATGACTTCTTCAGTCCTCTTTCAGAGGACTTTCGCTATGAGACAGGGAATTCATTCCCTGGCGGACTCTTGGGTAAGCGAGAGGACTGGCGGACTAAAAGCTTAAGTTGACACGACGAAAGGCATTGCCCTGTCCTTAGCCCCAGCGAAGTAATATAATATTTAGTCACAAGTCAGAATATTGTTTAGATAGAATTGTTTTTTTGAAGATTCAACTAATAAATGATGAACACCAAAACTTCCAAATCCGGCAAATTGATGATTGGGATTGCTGCAAGCGCGATCGCATCCTGTGCTCTGTTCTCCCCTCAAGCAAGCTTCGCTCAAGCCAGCGGTTTAAATAATGCCCAACCGCTGCAAGACTTTCAAACTCAAGACAATACCGATCCATTTTCCGGCGACAGCAACGGAAGCGCAATCTTGGATTTAATTCACAGATCCAGATTGGGAGGCGGCCGCAGCATGGAAGAATTTACTACCGAACAGCGCCAAAATTTAAACGATGCGGCCGCAGAATTTCGGAACAAACAGCGCCTACTACTGGAAAAGCAAGCAGTACCTACACCAGGGGCGATCGCACCTACAGAAATTACCGCCCCTGTCCCTTAAATTGATTTCTTAGTCCGCGAAGGCGGACTTCGTTTGTCTAGCAGCGGTTTCAACCGCCAAGTTTTAATCTTTATTTATTAGTCCGCGTAGGCGGACTTCGTTTGTCTAGCAGCGGTTTCAACCGCCGAACGATCTAAAAACCATCCCCCTTAATCCCGTTCCAACCACGCCCGCATTTTACCCGGATTAAGCAAACCGTAAGGATCGACCAACTCTTTAAACTGCAACTGTTCCACATTAATACTTTTCATCCCTCCATCTTCCAATATATAAGTGTGAGGATTAGCAATCAGTGCGCCTTGCTCTTCATGATAGCGAATAATTTCATTGAGCCGTGATTCCGTAGTGTAGCGAACTATTTGCAAAGCCGCAGCGATCGCCCTGCCATTCATCCGCAAAAACTCCAAGTGCATCATCACCTCATCCCCATAATAATTATACAGTTCCTCAATCAATTTCAAACCTTTATCTGCGGGAAAAAGCGTCTGCAAATAAGTCAGAGACGGGTCAGCGCTGCGAGCGTGTAGAGTTGTATGATTCCAAGTAAATTCAGCAATGGCTGCACCTTTGCTCGCTGCTTGCGCGTTTTTTTGATAGCAAATTGTGCCGCCATATTCGCCCACCAAATCTTGCAGCGGTTCCAGACAAGATTCAGCTACCATTAACAAAGCACAGTGCTTACCTTCAGGAATCTCCTCGCGGAAAGCAGCAAAATAAGCAGGAATCGGCCAAGCACAAACACAAATTAGTTTTTTGATAATTCCGTCAGCATCGCCCAAAGCTTGACCGAAGTTTGCCGATGTCATAAAATCGTCAAAAGCGACGATGATTTCCGCCCAAGGATAAGCAGGGGCGAGGGGAATTTCTAACTCAGTAATAATCCCATTTGTGCCGTAAGCGTGATTGACTTTTTGCACTTCATCGCCGCGCAATTCGATGACGCGGGGATCGTCTTCCATTGTAACGACTCGAACGGCATGAAGATTTCCGCGATCGCGCAATTGCCCGTAAGTTATCGAACCAATTCCCCCGCTACCGCCGCCGATAAATCCCCCAATCGTTGCGGTGCGATAGGTTGAGGGAACCATCCGCAATTCCCAACCAGTTTCTCGCGCTTGTTTGTCGAAAACCGACATTTTCACCCCTGGTTCTACGCAAGCTAAACCCGGTTTTATCCAGCGGATACTGTTCATTTTGCTGGTATCTAAAATGACGCCGCCCTTGAGGGGAATACACTGCCCGTAATTGCCCGTTCCTGCACCTCTAACAGTTAGCGGAATTTTGGATTTGACGCAGGCTGCAGCAATCCGCAAAACTTCGGCTTCGCTGGCGGGACGAACTACTAAATCTCCTGTTTTATCACTTAAGAGAGGTTGCAAAACAGGACTGAAGTGATAATAGTCTTGAGATAGCTTGACAACTTGCGCGCGATCGCTAATTATTTCGATTCCCGATAGTTCCGAAGAAAAAGCATCCCAGTCAATACTTTGAATCGCAGTTGCAGTCATTTTGTTTCCTCAATCCTGACAGTATTATATATTTTATAAAAGCCAGTAGGGTGCGTTAGACGCAAACCCTAATTATTTCGCGCACATCCTCAGCCTGACGCACCTTACAAGTCGATTGAATCGCGACAATTGCCTCCAAGACTGCTTTTTTCAATTAACAAATCCCCCAAACACCGCCATACCGTAGTATTTCCAAGGCACTGCAACAGTGTCAAATCTAGCTTTTACCAGCATTTCCAACTGTGCCGAAAGTGTAGCTAGGCGATCGGGATTAGAATATCCGTAAGAGACACTCTTCCCCACATTTGCGCGAATTTGTGCTAATGTTTCCCCCTGACTTAGCGCCCAATCTTCTCGCGCCGCTTGATAAATATCTTTCATTGCTGCTGATTCTGCTAAAAGAGGATCGGCATTCCAAAAACAGCCACCAGCATTTAAACTTTCGCGAATCCGTTGAAACAATTTTAACTTAATGTCATCCTCAAGATGATGAATTGCCAGAGATGAAATGCAAGCATTGAATTTATCGCCCAAGCCTGAGAAATTTGGATTGTTTGCCCATTCTCCAAAATCCATTTCTATGCCAGTCCACCGGGCTGCGTATCCTGCAGACTCAATTTTGGCGCGGGCAAAATCAAGCATTCGCGGCGAGTAATCGACAGCAACTATTTCCGCAGACGGGTAGAGTTTGAGAACTTTTAAAGTGAGTTCCCCCGTACCGCAGCCTAGTTCTAAAATGCCGTCGTTTGTATTAGCAATGCAGCCTGCTAATACATCCAGCATTTCGTCATATTTAGGTAAAAGTCGCCGAATGCCGGTATCAAAATTGGCAGTATTGACGAAAACTTCTCCCGGAAAAATTTCGTTGCGCCCAGGTGAGGCAGTAGAGTCAGAATTCACGATCGTCAACCATAGACTACAATTGCTATCCTAACTGAAATAGAGCAAAAAGTGCGGAAGTAGGGACAAGCCACTGCCCTGTCCTTACCCGATCATCTGTACTTCACTCAACACAAAACCGCTATATAGTTATGCGTATTTTTACGGATAAGCCAAACACTCGTGGTAAACAATAATTAACCGAAAGCATCCACGATACCCGCCACGTGATTCATCTGTCCAGAAATAAAAAACCTGTATCCGATGAAACTTGCCGAACGTATTTATCTCGCGCAAGTCAATGCTTCAATTCTTTAATGTAAAATCAAAAATCAAAAATCAAAAATCGATTGATCCTCCGTTACAGCCAGAGAGTCTTGCTTTACCCCGGACGCCAGCAAAAAACTTTGAACAAGCAGTGTTATGTTAGTAGTGAATAAATTGAAATAAAGATTAAACCTCAGACTTGAGGATACCATGCGCCAATTGATTTCTCGCAGTCGGGCTGCCATCAGCCAATTAGTTTACAAACAAATTCTCCTTGCTTTGACAATTTTATTTGGTGTCGGCGTAGGGAGAGCGATGGCAAGTATGTCTGAGCTTTCCTCCATCCTGACGGGATTGCAGGCGCGATTCAAGTCACACAATCAACTTACGATATCTTGCAAAATAAGTATCTGTTTGAAAACAGAGGAATTATTCACATCAAAGGCAAGGGCTATATGAATACTTATCTGCTTGCAGGCAGGCTAGTCAGCGCCGTTTCGGTTTAATTTGTTTATTATATTATGAAGGGGTCTGCTAGTTAGTCGAGAGCGATCAGTCATTAGTCAGCAGCAAGCAGCCAAGAACTAACAGTTAGTCGCTGCTGACTGCTGACGGCGGACTATTACAGGAATTACACAGGGGATGTGAGAACCCGGTTTCTGCGCGGTTGCTTCGTTGACAACCCAAAATTGATTACCAGAAACCCGGTTTTTTTCCTATGTCCTACATTAGCCATTTGCCAAATAGTAAATTTTATGCCCTTGCCGATTTTATCATTCTTGAAATTTTTCCAATCTCGCTTGTCTAGGCAAATAGCTTTGTGGGTATTTGCTAGCATTCTTGTCATAGAAGGAATTATTTTAGTTCCCTCTTATTTTCGACGAGAAAATGAACTTTTAAGCCAACTGGAACAGGTATCTCGGGCGACTGTTGATTCCCTAGAGTTTGTGCTCCAACAAGATATTTCCGATCGCACTTTATTGCAAGAAGAAGTAAAAAATATTACTAAGGATTCTCAAGTAGTCTTAGGACTATCTATTTACCAAACTAACGGTGAACTAATATATACACTTGGCGAACCCCCAGAAATCAGTTTAGAGCAACTAAAAGAATCTCGCATAGTTCACAATCACAATTTCGATGGCAAGAGGTACGATATTGCTTGGACGGAGCGACATTTGGGAGGCGATTACATCTTAATTGTTCGCCACGATGCTTCCACAGTCCAGCCGGAACTCTACGCATTTATCGGACGGATTGCTGTTCTAGTCATCATTATATCAGCCTTTGTCACTTCTGTGACTATGTTGTTTTTAGGGCTGACAGTAATTTCACCTATCTTGAGATTGCGCGATGACTTGATCGCTGCTGGAGACGCTTTGAGCAAAGATCGAGAACAACCTGATTTCTACTCTCTGTCTGTCAAGCGGGATGACGAGTTGGGAGAACTCATGGTCGCCTTCAATCAAATGTTTCACCGAGTATACCAGGAAATTGCACAGCGGAAACAAGCTGAGGAAGTATTGCGCGCCGAACAAGAAAAGTCGGAACGTTTATTACTAAATATATTACCAGTAATGATTGCCGATCGCCTAAAACAAGGTCAGATAAATATTGCGGACGGATTTGCCGAAGTTACGGTTTTGTTTGCTGATATTGTGGGCTTTACCGAAATATCTTCGCGCACATCTCCTGAAGAATTAGTCGAGTTGCTTAACAAAATATTTTCATCTTTCGATCGCTTAAGCGAACAATACGGCTTAGAAAAAATTAAGACGATCGGCGACAATTATATGGTAGCAGGCGGTTTGCCGCTTCCCTGTACAAATCACGCCGAATCTATTGCCGAAATGGCCCTGGAAATGCAGCAAGAAATTATGAAATTCCGCGACGAATGCGGTAAACCTCTCAATATCCGCATTGGCATTAATACTGGGCCTGTTGTAGCAGGTGTCATCGGCACTAAAAAGTTTATTTACGATTTGTGGGGAGATGCTGTAAATACAGCAAGCCGCATGGAATCTCAGGGACTTCCGGGTAAAATTCAAGTTAGCAACTCAACTTATGAATTGCTGTGCGATAAGTATTTGTTGGAAAAGCGCGGTAAAATTAATGTTAAAGGCAAAGGAGCTATGACAACTTATTTGCTGAAAGGTCGAAAATTGTAACTGACAATTTTAACCATCGCCCGGGAATAAGTGAGATGGCGGCAGACGTTACAGCGCAGCCGCCCTCGACACCAAACTAGATTTTTTTTGAACGAACCGCGAAGACGCTAAGGACACGTAGGAAGAGAAGAAGAAAGAATCAAAAATAAAAAGTTCATAAGGTCGTTATTATTGCTATATTAAAAGGCAGGTTAATATTAGTAATCGGGGCAAAAATGACTGCGAATCAGGAACAGAATTCTTCAAATTCACCGATTTGGCAGCCCTTCACGCAAATGAAAACGGCTGCCCCGCCACTGAAGGTAATTCGCGGCAAAGGAGCGGTGCTGGAATTAGCAGACGGGCGGCAAATTCTCGACTGCATTTCTAGTTGGTGGGTGACAGTTCACGGGCACAGCCATCCGGTTCTCGCTGAGGCTCTTTACGAACAAGCCCAAAAGTTAGAACACGTAATTTTTGCCGGATTTACTCACGAACCTGCCCAGAAACTTGCGAATAAATTGCTAACTCATACGCCTGCTTCTTTAACGCGGATTTTCTTTTCTGATAACGGCTCGACTGCTGTTGAAGTTGCTCTGAAAATGGCATTTCAATATTGGCAAAATATCGGAGAAACTAATCGCACTAGCTTTATTAGTTTTGAGGGAGGTTATCACGGCGATACTGTGGGCGCGATGTCGGCTGGCAGAAGTTCGCTGTGGTGGGAATCTTTTGCACCTTTAATGTTTGCTGGGGATGTTGTTCCTTTTCCCGCGACTTTTAACGGCGATGAGGAGGTGGAAAGCAAGGAGGCGGCGAGTTTAGAGAAGTTGGAGTTTTTGTTAAAGCAGGGCGGCTATGCGGGAATTTTTATCGAACCTTTGGTGCAAGGTTCTGGGGGGATGCGAATGTGCCGCCCTGAGTTTTTGCAGGCGATCGCACAACTTGCCCGCCAGTTTAATGTATTGTTGATTTACGATGAAGTAATGACGGGTTTTGGGCGCACGGGCGAACTGTTTGCCTCGGTTAAATCTGCAACTTCACCGGATATCCTGTGTTTGTCTAAAGGATTGTCTGGTGGCTGTTTGCCAATTGCTGTCACAATGGCATCGGAGGATATTTATCAAGCTTTCTGGCGAGATGAATGGGACAAAGCTTTTTTTCACGGTCATTCTTACACCGGAAATCCCTTAGCTTGTGCGGTGAGTGTAGCATCCTTGGAGCTTTTGGAGCAAAACCCAAATGTGTATCAAGGGATGGAAAAACTCCACCACAAATATCTGAATCAATGGCTGAGAAATCATCCTAAACTAGAACGGATTCGGACTTGTGGCACCATCGTAGCAATGGATGTGAAAACGGAAAGCGATTCCGGTTATTTTAATGACATTGCTCCTGTATTGAAAGCCAGATTTCTCGAAGCGGGGTTTTTGCTCCGCCCCTTGGGAAATACGCTTTACTTGATGCCTCCCTACTGCATTTCTCCTGATGAACTAGAATCGATTTATCGGGTGATTCGTCAGGTTTTGGATACTCTGTAAACCCTTTAATTTTAGTAATGAATTTACCCAATTGGAACGATTTGGCTGACGACGCGCTGGCGGGCAAATGTCTCTCTCGCGAGCAATCTTTAGCCGTATTGCGCGCACCGGATGAGGTTTTGCTGGAACAACTAAACGCAGCTTATCGGGTGCGCCGCCACTACTGGGGAAACCGAGTCAGGCTGCACTATTTGTTAAATGCTCAAAGTGGCCTTTGTCCTGAAGATTGCCATTATTGTTCTCAGTCAAAAATTTCGACTGCGGAAATTGAGAAATATCCGCTTTTAGCTAAGGAGAAAATTCTGGATGCGGCCCAACGCGCCGCAGATTTAAAAGCAGGTACGTTTTGTTTGGTGATTTCGGGCCGCCAACCTAGCGCATCTACTTTCGATCGCGTTTTGGATGCTGTTGAGACTGTGAAGGCAAATTATAACCTGAAAATTTGTGCTTGTTTGGGATTGTTGAGCGAGGAACAAACTCATCGTTTGGCTAAAGCTGGAGTCGATCGCGTAAATCACAATCTCAATACTTCCGAATCATATCACTCGGACATTTGCACGACTCACACTTTTGGCGATCGGGTGGAAACCGTCGAACACGTAAAAGCAGCGGGTATCACAACTTGTTCCGGCGGAATTTTGGGGATGGGCGAATCGGATGATGATGCGATCGATTTAGCACTTTCGCTTCGCAACTTGGGCGTTACTAGCGTGCCGGTCAACTTTTTCATTCCAATTCCCGGAACGCCATTTGCAGAGGTGAACAGGTTAAATCCCCGCCAATGTTTGCGAATTCTCTGTTTGTTCCGATTTTTGCTTCCCAGTCAAGAAATTCGGATTGCTGGGGGACGAGAAGTGCATTTGCGATCGCTGCAACCTCTCGGCCTTTACCCTGCTAATTCTATCTTTGTTGGCGATTATCTGACAACTCCCGGACAAGCTGCCCATCAAGATTGGGACATGATTCGAGATGCGGGATTTGCGATCGAATCCCCCGAAGGTTCTCTCTTAGAAGTTGATTCAGCAGTTACCAAATCCGAACAAAAAACCCTGGCTGTGTAACTCTTACACCAGTTTTCAATCAGATGAAATAGAGTAGGACACGGCAGTGCCGTGTCCCTACCCAATATCTATATTTCATGTTTACGCATGGGCGGATAAAAACCGGATTTCTGAGGTAGCAAATGCGTCAGCCGTAAGGAATGAAAAATAAATAACTTAATGGTATCCGCTCAATAAATCGGGGTAACAGTAAAAAAAGAAGGTTCACAATCTAGGCACAGCACATTGGTAACAAGTTAAGCTTGTATGGCAGTTGTCAAGGGGGTTTGAGAAGATGTTTCAAAGAAATATCGATCGGAGCCTCGCTGTCGATCAGGGAAAGGTGCAACAATTAACTTAACATTGGGCTTTCGTTGAGATTTAACAATACCTAAATCTCGATTTTCACTGTAGTTTAGACTAAAAAATGAGCGCAGCTAAAAGTAGCCACCTTTGAATCTCAGGCAAGCTGTTGCTCAAAAACTCAAAAAGTAGAAGATTAAATAGCTAATCTTGAAGACTTTTTACGTCGAGAAACCCGTTTTTTAACGGTGGGATAGCACGGTGCCTTAGTTCGTACCCTTCCTTTTTCCCAACCGGGGGATTTTCCCCTATGTTTAGGGATTTTTGTTGGAGTCCCAATGTCAACCAAAAGCGAAAACATTGATTGGGCAACACGTCCAGGGGTTAAATTGATAGTAGCAGATTGCCTGCAGAAGTCTATTCTCGATTACTAAATCTCTGGCCAGCCAGAGTTGCCAACTCATCAATGGCATTAAATCACTCCAACGCTCGGATTGTTCAGGGGTTCTCAAATTAGGCAATGTCCAATGCAATCGTTGCTTCGCAAATCGATACCAATGATCGACTCCAAAGCGTCGCAAATATTTAAACCAAACAGTTTCTAAAGGTAGAGTTCGTTCTCCCACCCAAGCTAACCATAAGGGTGGAAATGGTTGACCGTTTGACATGGGCTTCATTCTTTCAACGAGGATTAAATTGACTTTTTGTTCAGGGGCACGATAAAAATGTAAGTCAATCCATTGTCTGACTCGGACTTGTCCCAACTCTGGATCTTCGTCAATTTCAATCGCAGTATCCGCTTCAGGCCATGTGGTTGGGTCATTGAGTCTCATTTTTTGCCCGTGCTTGTGCGGTCTACCACGACCACTATAGGCTGGTGGTGCTGACCATAAGCAGGCATTTTTTCGGACTCTGATTAAGCAATCAGCTTGAATATCTGCTTGTGCTAAAACCCAGGTTGCATTGCCATATTCTCGATCTAAAACTGCTAAAACTGGGTTGACACTATGTTCACAGACAAGTTTGAGTTGAGAAGCTGCTTGAAGTATGGGTGAAGACCCACTACTAATTCTTTCATGGAGCAGGGGTAATGCCCAACTTCCTTGTGTTTCAGGTAGTTAGAGTCGATAGGGGCATTTCTACCCCTACCTCTCCTTCAGAACGGAACGTGAAACTTTCGCTTCATTCCGCTCCTTGATATCTTCACCCTTTTTATGGGTACAATTTAAAACGGGTTATCATTGTAGCCCTTGAAGGAGCCATCATTTTCCGTTTTTGTGTCGTGACAATGTTTGTGTAGAAGTTGGAGGTTTATATATTCATCCTTACCACTTAGGGAGCGGGGTTGGACATGATCAACTTCTACAGTGTCTGTAGGTGTGAAGTACAAACCACAGTGGGTACATTTACCTTTTTGTTTTTTAAGAAGTGTTGCCACTCTCGTTGGTGTTTCAGGGTATTCTCCGCGTCTTTTGCTCCAGTAAATCCAGTCGCCATTATAGGGTGTTGAGTTGCCTTTTACTTTTGCGTGCCTCACTATTGGCGTTGCTGAGTGTTGGGATAACTCTAAACCGTCTTCTGTGCTGAAACACCAATTTCGGTCGCCTACTGTACGCCAGTATTTGTCTTTGTTGATGCTACCTTTTCCCCGTCGTTTTGCCCAGGCTCTTAATTTGTCGTAAGTAAGGTTATCTACTTTTCCAAATATTTCCTTACTTACTACTGTAGAGTAATAATTTGACCAACCCCTAATTATTGGATTCAGCCGACTAATTAAAGCAGCTTGTGGGGCGGTATTATGAATGTTTATTACTTCAGCTATTCGTGAGAGATGAGCTTTAATTTTTGGCTGTGAAGGGGTGATTAACGTCTTAAACCCTAGTGGTATTCCATTTGTACTTCTGGCACTTCGGTAGTTACCTACCTTATGTTGTTGTATGTGGAACCCTAGAAACTCAAACCCAACATTTCCATTGTATTCATTGAGGGTGTGGGTTAATTTTGTTTTACTTGGCTTTAATTCTAAGCCAATGTCACCTAACCATTCCGCAATTATCTGATGACAGGTTGTTACCACGTCAATGTCTTTGTGCATTATCACAAAGTCATCGGCGTATCGGATTAAGCTTAGGGATGCTCGTTTATCTCTCTTATTGAT
>NZ_JAUBUY010000119.1:0-1518 GCF_036705565.1 Microcoleus sp. AT8-B5 | reverse complement strand
TTTTTCTAATTAACTATTTTTATCGATTTTATCATGATCTTGCCTCTGTCTCACATTTATTTGAAATGACTATAAATTCGCATATAACAGGCGACTCATTACAATCTCACTCATCGTCAATGAAGCAATACCAGCCGATACGACTGCACCTGTGAGCAATGAAAAGAGCACTACCACTTTGGCGATGGGAAATCCACACCCAGTTTTTTGATTGCTGTGTTGCGGATACTCAGCTTGATTGGCAGCAGTATCACTCATCAACACGGTTGTGCCGGCGAGATCCCGCACCTGTCGTCCACACCATTGCTGTAGGCGAGGAACTTGCTTTTCTAGTGCCTCTGCCACTACAGGTACTAACTGTTGGACAAGTCTTTCAGGTAGTCGTTGACGAGCTTTACTGTATGCCCCAGTGTCTGAAGAAGGAGGCACCACTCCAGCACCACTGGGCCAGGTACTCATCCGTTTTACTGCTTGACTCAAACTTTTGTCTGGATCTAGTACCTGAGATATCATCGCCCATAAGGTAACTATCGGCGTATAGACGCTGTTGTAGTATCTGAGATTCTCCTTCGCCAGAAGCTCTTTGACTGTAGAGTCTGGTAGCAATTCTTTCCAGGGTAAGGCAACACTCTGTAAAAATTGTTGCTTGAGAATAGACGCACGATTGGGCATACTAGAGAGAGATATTTTGGTTTGTAAGGCAATTATCTATGCAGAGCTTGCCTTACAGATTTTTTTTTGCTCACTTTTTCAGTGCCATTGGATTTTAGTTGACATTGGTACTCCCGCGAAAATGCCTAAACAGAGGGGAAAATCCCCTGGTTGGGAAAAAGGAAGGGTACGAACCAAGGCACCGTCCTATCCCACTGTGAAAAAACGGGTTTCTCGACGCAAAAAGTCTTCAAGATTAGTTATTTAATCTTCTTCCTCTTGAGTTTTTGAGTAACAGCTTGCCGGATATTCAAAGGCAGCTACTTTTGGCTGCAATCATTTTTTAGTCTAAACTACAGGAAAAAAAGAAGGTTCACAAATACGAAGAGCATGGTAGAATATAAAGCATGACGCAAAAAACATCTGCTGACCAATTAGTAGAGACCTTACTGCAAAGCATTGAGCCATCTGCAATTGCTGACGAATCATTACGTCGTACAGTGTCCATATTGCTGAACCTTGTAGAGCAATTACAAGCAGAAACCAGAGAATTACGAGCAGAAAATCAAAGATTAAAATCCGAAAACAATCGCCTGAAAGGAGAACAAGGCAAACCAGAGGTCAAAGCTAATGGAGCGAAAAAGTTAAAAGAGAACTACTCATCGGAAAAAGAGCGAAAAGCACCCAAAAAGCACATTAAAAGTAGTAAAAATGCTCTGGTCAAAGTTGACCGATCAAAAATCCTGGAGTATCCTGAAGCAGAACTACCATTCGATGCAGAATTTAAGGGCAGGGTAAACGCATCTTAATTTCAGCCTAAAACATGATAAGATGAAGTATTGGGCTAAATCAAGTGCGTAATTAGGT
>NZ_JAUBUY010000074.1:0-23819 GCF_036705565.1 Microcoleus sp. AT8-B5 | reverse complement strand
CTTAAATGGCTTAATTGGTAGACCGCCAAAAACTGCACAAGTATAAATACTTATTGCAAAAGTGACATGCTCCCGTCGGTTCCCACTCTGGGTTAACAGCCTCTCTAGCAATGCAATTGATAGCGGTGCCGTCTCCTATAGGTAATGGCACCGTTTTGTAAAGCCTGGGGTCGTCTTTGTAATCAAATAGGTAGCTTGGGTGCTGTTCTGACCACTGCTTAGCTTTGGATAACAAGGTGGGGTGGTGGTCTTCGGTGCGAGTAGCACTTTTGGGACTGTCCACTTCAATTTGCAGGGCATCAAATAGCTTTCCAAGAAGCTGCCGCTTCTGTTGATTGAATAAACTTTCTGGCTGTCCCGGTTCTGCTGCTGACGATTGCACTCTCCCGATTAAGGTAGCCACCCAGCCGATTTTATTTTGGGCGATCGCTACGGCAATTTGCCGCAATTTGGTATACTTGTGATCGCCATTACTATCGGTAGCTTTATTGTAGTCAACTTTCTCTCGCTTCTCAACTGCATCGTACTCATTCTCTTGATTAGCGTGCCTGGTTTCAGAGGCGATATTCGGCATTCGGGAAGCAGGCGTAATCACTAATTGATCGCCGTCAAAATCGCATTGATGATGCTGCATGGCTTGGTCGGAGCGAATGAAAACGCATCCTTTGTACTGCGTTAATTCAGGATGGCTTTTGTTGTCTACTGTGTAGCGACGGATGTTATCTTTACTGACAATTGGGTATCGGGTAACGATAACTTGTGTGCCGTGTCGCAAGTGGGGGGCAACAATTGTACCGGGTTGGAGGTTTTCACAAGGTTGAGCCATTGCTGAACCGTGATGAATTGCTCCTTTAATTGCTAAGTCTTTCCACTTTTTAGCCAGTTGTTCTTGCATGAAATCGACGACTTTGGGAAAGTCGAGGAGCTGACCGAGTTTGTCGTTCCTCAAAATTGAAATTAGCCGGGATTCGTGGCGCTGGGCTTTTTCATCTGTTTCGTCTTCTAATCCGCTGCTGTCTTCGTGAAGGCTAGATTGAAAAGCAGCTTTTTTGTCGTGCTGCTCCACTAAGTATTTGGCAAGTTGCAGCCGGTTATTTTGCAAGTCAGCGAGCTTTTGGGCTTCAATTTTGGTCGGTGTCGCGATGTCAGCCCCAATAGCTGCTTCGGAATACCAAATCGAAAATTGCCAGGAATTTTCGTATTCAGTTACTTTGGCGTTGCCTCGATTTCCTAGTATAGCTTTGGGAAATTCGTAGTCACCACAGGGGATAAGTTCAGCTAATTGCTCTTTAGCAACTCCTTTGATAGAGGAGCGATCCATGATGATATCATAACCCAAGTCGGAGGTTAAACTAGCATCAGGCAACAGCGTTCCTTTGGCAAGAAAGCTAATTTCTGGAGTGTGGCAGTCTTCTTGTCCCCATTCCTGCATCCAGGCAAATCTGAATTGAAAAGGTCGGTTGTAATTCCCTCCTAATTGTTGGGCTAGTGCCGGTGAAATTTTACCGTGACAGTCTCCGGTTTGCCACTTATGAGCTTTCGCTTTTTCACTCTCATCATCGCTTTGAGAATCAACAATTTTGACTCGCAAGGTTTCGCCGTCAAGGGAGCTATCTAACAATTTGGCTCCTTGGTTGCAACTGCTAACTAGCAGTGAGCCATAGCGACAGGCGTGGTCGGGTTGAGTTTTGAATACGCTCAACAGTTTGGTTGAGAGTTCGATGTCTGCAAAGTACACATTTTTGCCGGAGCTGAAAGCCACTCTTCTGGTAATACCATCTCCGAAATCGATGTTTTTCAGAGGGTCGAAGCTGCTATCATTTTGGTCTGGTTTAACGATGCTTAGGGATGCTAATTCTTCAGGTTCAAAAAGCAGTTCAAGCAGGGAGTTACGCAGCACTTCTGATTCAGCTTGGTACCGCCCCTTTGCTCTACCGTCAGTCAAGGACATATCAAAGACTGGGATTTTTAGTCCTTCCCCAGCTATCCATTCTGTGGAGCGATGTTCTGGGGTAAGTTTTCTTCTGCTCATTGATTAGCTCCTGAATCCTAGTTTTTACATTTTTAGGACTTACGCACAGCAATAGTCCAGATTTTGACAAGGTTGTTCCTTCACAAATTCCTGCTACTGAGTGATATTCACCCCCTCCAATTGGAGGGGTTTAGAAGAAAGAAGTAGCGTGTTACAATCAGAATGACAATCCCAATGTGGAGAAAAAAAGTGAAAGTAGTTCGCACAACTACGGCTATGGAAAGCCAACGGGATTATTTCTCTGATAGCGATAGCGATGCACTTGCTCGCGTTGCTATCAGAGAAGGTGAAAACAGTCAGCAGTTTGGAGGTTTGAGTTTTGATGCTGACGGGGTTATTAAAGATAGAGTGTCAAAGTTGTTCAACGTCACCGAAGAACAAGTGGAGAACCCTCAATACTGGATTGATTTGTAAGATATCCCGACCCCAATTAAGTTGCGCTCTTACAAAACAAGCGTTTTCTACTCTAATTCGGAAATTTTTAATTCGGAGGTGTCTAATTCGGAGAGCTTTAACAATTCAGGTGTCAGACCAAGGTATTCCTGACACCTAAAAAGATGGCTAACGCCGTTTTTTGGACTGCGTTTTATCCGAAGAACGACTCTCAAGCGTCTGGTTGGCTTGAAGAGAGTGTAAATTGTTACCGGGAAGCAAGCTGTAAACCACTTTGCGCTTGCGGAAAACCCTAGTGCCATCTACAGGCATTCCTTGTTTCCAAGCGTCTGAAATCGCCTTTTTGTCGGCAGAAATTACGGTTTTTGTTTCGACTCGGCGATAGGGTTCTGGCAGTTGAGATGGGTCAATCAAAACTTCACAGGTAGGCGGATTTTCCTTAACAGTAATGCGGCGGTGTTTGCCAATAATTTCGGAAGTTAACACGCCGCACTCGTTGAAGTAGAGAACGGTTTTGTCTAACCGCTCTCTCCACCCCTGGAGTTTGTTGAGAGCTTTTGAATGCAGTTCTATCAAATACTGCATTCGCGCTGTAATTCCTGCAATTTCGGCATCAATTTGGTCGGCTAAGTCGGCATGGGCATCAACAGCGAGTTCCTGGGTTTCTTGGGTTTGCCAAAGGGATTGCAGCAGTTGGTCGATTTCTTCTGAGCTTTCTGCTGATTCTAGTTGATGCCAAACTTGAGCCGCAGTTATTGAACTTTGAGCAAGCGTCGTTGTGGCTAAATTCATGCTTAGTATCCTCCGTTGATGCAGGTGTGATAATAATCCCGGCGTTCTTCGATTTGAGTAAGCGCAGCCATTGTTTCCGGGTCGGATTTAAGAGAGATTTGTTTGTCCTTTTGAATCTGGCTACCTGGTTGAGAATGAGTTAAATTTTGTGAGCTTGACTGGGTGATTTTTTGCATACAATTCAAAAAACTTTCTTAAAAATAGCGCGACCGCGCTCTTAAAAAAAGGAGTATTTAAAGTTATGAACTATCCTATAGTTTTTTACCCAAAAGTGGTAATGCAGTTCTGCGATCAATATCCTTTGCCAGAGGCAACTTCTAGTTGTGCCACCTCATCCCAACTTCAACAAACTCAACAATTCGGACAACCTGTTGTTTTGCTGACTCCGCCTCAAGCACCTGTGGTGTTACCTGTCAAGTTGCTGTGGTTAATTTGGGTGTTTTGGCTCTATGGTGCGATCGCACTTGGGCTGTTAGCTATCTCCTGGGGTTGGCTGTGGTGGGAAGTGCTGTTGGTAGTAGCCGCTTATTCATGTTTAATGGCGGCTGCTTATCGTTATGTGTTTGGTTGCCGTCAAAAACTGCTATCCAGGTATAAGCAGCAAGTTCTGGAGTACCATCAACAAAATATATTATACCATCAAGATTTATCATCGAATAAACAGCAAGAGTTTTCTAGTTTTAAGGTGGAAAAAGAAGGGTTGCAGACAGGTTTAAAAAGCGCAAAACTTGAGTTATATTCCAGACATCGATTGCTCAAGGATTTGATGGCACTTCGCGTTAGTCCTAATGGCACATCTGAAGCTCGGCAAGGAGTGAGTGAACAACGCTTTTTGCAATACTTACAGCAATATTTCGAGGAAGTTGTCCAAGCAGCAGAGTTTAAAATTCCGTCATCTCAGAGGAGCTATTCAGCAGATTTTATTGTAATTCACACTCCATCTGGACTCGGAATTGATGTCGAGATTGATGAACCTTATGCTGGCAAATCTAAGAAGCCCACTCACTGCTGCGATGCTGACAGGGATATGCGCCGCAATCAATTATTCTTAGAGTGGAATTGGATTGTGGTTAGGTTTACTGAAAAGCAGGTGGTTCAGGCTCCTTTGAGCTGTTGCAAGTTCTTGGCGATTGCGATCGCCTTTGTAACGGGCGATCGCTCTTATTTAAAGCAACTGGAAACTGAACCCGATTTGCTAAGCGTCAAACCTTGGACAACAAGAGAGGCAAGGGCTATGGCTAAAAGCAACTATCGCCTTACTTATTTACCTGGATTTGGCGTCGGTTCTGCTTGCGATCGGCTTTCATCACAACCGTAACCGTTAAGCAGAAAGTTTTGATTAAACGCAGGCAATATTTGAGTCATTAACCGCGATAAATTGTTATAATTACTCAAATTAAAACTTAAATTTCCAGTCAAACAGGATAAATATAAGATGTTTTAAGTAAATTCGCGTACCAGCTTAGACCCAATCCTAATTTTCTTCTCTGCTTAATCATTAGGGTAATAACTGTATTTTTGAATTGTCTACCTAAACTCAGGATAAAATAACAGATTTTTCTGGTTTTTACAAGACAATTTTAGATGTTAACGCATTCATAGAAAGGGAGATAAAATAGATATGCTGTCATTTGAATCGGGGTTCATTGAAAGTCAACTGCTCAATCAAAGACTTCTGCAAACGATTCGCTTGGTTGGAGAGTACAAGGGCAAGCAGGAGTTATTCAAGCAACAAGCCCCGCAAGTTTTAAGCACTTTGCGCCAAGCTGCGGTTATTCAGAGCACCGAATCTTCTAACCGCATTGAAGGCATTAC
Source organism: Microcoleus sp. AT8-B5 (assembly GCF_036705565.1). Taxonomy (NCBI): domain Bacteria; kingdom Bacillati; phylum Cyanobacteriota; class Cyanophyceae; order Oscillatoriales; family Microcoleaceae; genus Microcoleus; species Microcoleus sp. AT8-B5. The sequence continues at coordinate 18,787 of NZ_JAUBUY010000074.1, read as the reverse complement.
AGTGCCGCTAGAACGGATTAAAAAATTAGTAACAGAAAAAACAACGCCGCGCGATCGTTCAGAACAAGAAATTGCGGGTTATCGGGACGTGCTAACTACAATTCACACCAGTTATACCCACATTCCTTTTAGTACAGGTGTCATTTTACAACTGCACCGCGACCTTTACCAATTTGCTGTTAATACAGGCGGGCGCTGGAAAACAGTGGATAATGAAATTAGCGCCACTTATCCTGATGGGACTAAAGTGGTGAGGTTTCAACCTACTCCTGCTTATGCTACTCCTGCGGCAATGGAACGCCTGCAAGAACGGTTTAATCGCCTCTGGGAATCGGGCGAGATAGAACCTTTATTGCTGATTCCAACTTATATTTTAGATTTCTTGTGCATTCATCCATTTTTAGATGGAAACGGGCGGATGGCAAGGTTGCTGACTTTGTTGCTGCTATACAAAGCTGGTTATGAGGTGGGGCGATTTATTAGTTTAGAACGGATTGTGGAGAGAACTAAGGAGAGTTACTACGATACGCTTTACCAATCTTCCCAAGGATGGCATGAAGGGCAGCATAACTTATTACCTTGGTGGGAGTATTTCTTGGGAGTCATGCTGCTATCAGCTTATCGGGAGTTTGAGCAGCGGGTAGGGTATGTTACTTCTGCAAAAGGAACTAAAACGGCGATCGTATTGGATGCGATTAACAATTTGCCTCAAGAATTTTCAATTAGAGAGTTGCAGGAAAGGTGTCCGACAGTGGGAATTGATTTGATTCGGCGTTTATTGCGCCGGGAAAGGGATGCGAGGCGTTTGGAATGTCGGGGACGAGGAGTTGAGGCGCATTGGCGAAAGCAATAGATACAGGAATTAGGCACAAGCAACTGGGTGTTGAGTTGAAGTACAAAACCTAACACCCAGTTGCAAAAATTATGCAGCCTGATGAAAGCGGTTAAGTGTTAAAAAAAGTAGCATTTAAAAAAGCTAATATTTTTAACACTTAAGCGTAATTTATCCGATAGCAAATTCACTTAATTGTCGCATATTAGGGGGGTCAAAGCCAAGTATAATGTCTTGCTTAGGAACTCCTAATTCTACAAGTTCATTGGCAATACCTACCTCGGTTCCATCCTGCTGAATCCAAATTTTATTGTCCATAATATCCAGGTGCAAAACTGGGCCATAAATTCGCCGCTGATTGCGCCAGCCCACATATACTAATTGATAATGGTCGCGCTCGGTATCAAAGATAGTTTGAGCCTGAATTCGCTCATCCCACACCAGACTGGCGTGTTGGGAGAGCAGATTTTGGATGTGTTGTCTGTAAAGGTCTACATTTGCCATTGTGCGATCGCCTCCTGCTCTATATCGTAAACAATTAAATGAATTTGATTTTGTTGAACTAAAGACTGAATAAACCCCATTGTGAAAAAACTATCGTAGACATTGCTGGGTACAGCTAGGTATAAAGTGCGGTCAGTTTCTTGTTGTTGCAAAGCTGCTCGATAACTAATGAATTGTCCTAATGCTGTGTAAAACTGGGAGATTTTGGAGGGGCCAATAAAGCTTTTGATTTCAACGGCAATTTTCTGTCCGTCTTTTTCGGCCGCCACCACCTTTTCGGCACCCAAGTCGATGTAAAGTTCTAGAGTTCCTGCTTGTAAAGTGTATGGATCGTGAGTAATCTGCCATCCATCTTTCTGGAGAGCGATTTTAACGACTTCGTGAAAGACATCTTTAGCAGACATAGCTGTACTGACTCGTTGTGTTTAATATCTTCGATAGTTTTATTTCAAGTATATACGCTATTCATTTGAAAGTGATGTTCTCGGGCAGCGCCACAAAACTTTGCCCCTCGACCTTTTTTAGATCAGAAGAAGCCTTTCGTCCAAATATGATTGTGCAGCCGACATAGTGTTGCGCCCGACGACTCGACATATCGGCTTGCTCAAAGTGCAGGAGATACACCTATGCTGCTATGAGAGGAAGCCTTTTTTGGATGTGGTGAAAAATGTTTGCTATTGGCTGCCGGAGAAACAAACTTATCTCTCCGGCATAATTTAATTACCAGTCGATTTTTAGCTCGCAGTTTTTGTGGCTGCCGTTGCTGCTACCATTGCTGCTGTCGTTGCTGCTACCATTGCTGCTGTCGTTGTTGCTACGGTTGCTGCTTTCGAGAGGGAATTGGAAGTTTAATGCCAGCAGTTCTTGTTCAATAATTGACTTTCTGTCTTGGACTTTTTTGTCTCTCACAAGTCGCAGAGCGTGGATTATTTTGTCGAGCGTTTGATAGCTTGTTTGTTGAAAATTCAGTACAAGTGTTGTTTCCCTGCCTATGATGTACAGTTCGTTTTCTGTTTGGTGGACGCAGGTTAAATTATTGAAGTAATAGGTGTAGGTTTGCGATAGTTCCATTTTTTTTCCCGATGCTTTATTTTTGGGCGCGACAGCGCTCATAAATTTGTTTTTTCGTAAATGTTAGTGAGTACGATAAAATGTATAAATAATTTATTTTTACCCATGTTGACTCACAAATTATTTGAGCAAGCACGGCCTCAATTTACTTAAGAGTTACGCCAAAATAGTTGATAAATACGTTAAAAAAGCTGTCAAAATTAGTGGCAGCAATATCAGTAATTGGTATTCCTGCCTGGTAAGAATAATTGGGGGGATAAAACGGTTTACCCACCGTTATCAAAACCCTGAGATGCCAGAACTACCCAGTAATTTATGTCGCAACCAGGAAATTTGTTAGCTAGCGCTTTTATTTAATAAAAATCAATTTTTTAAGTGGCAATAACTAATCCAGTTCGAGGTTTTGGGTGTGCCGTTTATACTGTTGGTTATTTTGTTTGTGATTTTGCTGTTCTTGCTCAATTAATTGTATCCAGATATCATTCCAACTTGACTGTGGATTGACAAGTTCTGCATCCGGTAGCAGCTCGCTTGCATTTCGAGCGATCTGAGAATTTTCGGCAATCGCTATAATAACGCTATCGAGTTCTTGTAAGAATTGTATAGGCAGTTGTGAAGCTCGTTCAATTCCTAGGTAAAGTGTCGCTGGTGCTGTTGTAGAGTTATCCTGTTCAATAAGCAAAATTGAAAGGGCTTCGATTGGGTTACAGGCAATCACAGCTCGCTCAATTTCTCCAGTAGTCGCTACCCAGAAAGCAGCTTCAGATGACAGGGGATGCGTTGTAGTAAAGTTGCCTCTTTCATCGAGAATAAAAGCGAACCGGGCCTCTCCGTCAAGCGTCCGTCCTGTAAAGACGGCCTTTTCTGAGCCGGCATACAGCCAAGAATGAGAGTGCAATAAATCGAGTAACTCTAAAGGTAAACTGTACTCGACTGCTAGATGCGATCGCACTTTTTGCCACTGAGTTTCATTCCTTTCAGGCAGGATTGATAATTGCAACTCTAACTCATTTGCTGTTGCAGGAATTGCAGGTGTAGTTGTTTCTAGCTCAGATTGTGACAACTCTAACTCATTTGCTGTTGCAGATAGGGTTGCTACTAGCTCGGATTGTGACGACTCTAGCTCATTTTCCTCTGCCTTGCCAGGGGCAATAGCTAAGTGTTGTGGCTGCATTAAAGCCTCAATTAGGGCGTTATCTCGTTGTGGGTCATAGCTAACGCCTCGATGCTTCTGCAATCCACAAAAAGTGTAGGCTTTACCCAATTGAGTGCCACTTAAAGCGACTCCATCTAAATTGTAAGAAATGCCTTTACTGAAGCCAGTTCGAGTCAATCCGACTTGCACCTCTACGCCTTGTTGCTGCAACCGCTCAACGAATTCTGGCATACTTGGGTTGTCTTGGGTAACTTCATCAATTAGGTCTTGCAATTGTACCCTGACGCTCTTGTTTCCCTTGCTTTTTAATTGCCTGCGTTCTCCTGTAGTCTGAGCCCGTTTGTCTGTTTCCCAACTGGGTGTAATAGTTTCCAGGTTGTAGTTCCGTTCAAGCTGGCGAATAGTTTCTTGGCTTTTGTAATAGTCCCAGCTATCGTCAACAACACCTCCATCTAGGCAAACGCGACTGGCGACGATGTGAATGTGGTCGTGTTCTGTATCGCTGTGCTTGACAACTGTATACTGGTTGTTGTCAAATTCCATCGCTTTCATGTAGTTGGCTGCAATCGCCAGCCAGCGCTGGTCATTTTCTTCAGAATCTTCTAGTTTTTCGGTGCTATCGACAGATAAAGTGGCGTGAAAAACTGCTACTTTCAGGTTAGGTCTTAGTTGTCGGGCGATGCCAAATTCAGCAGCGAGTTCTTCAGGAGTTTGTCCGCACATAGTACCGCCAATTAGAGCAGCGTCTTTTTTGCCCAGCACGTAGTTTAGACAGCCCCGAAAGCCTGTACCTTTGATTTGTTTGCCAATCATAACCGAAAAGCCGTCAGTTGCACAGAATCGATTGCTCAGGCGGTAAAGCCCAGGCTTGTTAATAATTAGCGTACTGTAGATTGGGCGAGGTTTGCAACTATAGTTTTAATTGCACCCCCGTTTTCTCGAATGAGTTGCTGTACGCTTTCTAAGAGTCCTGTATTGACAACAACGGGTTCTCCCAATGCCACAGCACTATTGCAAGCTTTAGCCATCTGATTGAGGTTGTTTCCTGCAATTCTAAGTTGGGCATCAATCTTGCATAACACTTGATAGGCTTTTAAGTCAAATGCAGCTAGAGGGCGCGGCATGGTTCTCCTCAAAGCTGCACGGCGCATGAAGTCGCTCATGCTCAAATTGACTAGCGAGGCTCTTGCTTTAATTTGATTGTAGTCAGAGTCAGTTAGGCGAATGTGAATATGGTTGGATAGCAGCTCTCTAGGTTTGACGGACGGTAAAGTTTTCATAGCTTTTAATCAGTAAAAACCTCTTGCCAAGATACAAGTTAGCCGCTGTAATTAAAAACCCCTAATCAGGTGATTTTATCCCCTCTAATTGGAGAGGGCTATTAGAGGGTTTATCAAAGTGAGACTGACCCCTACCCAACTCTAACTTAATTTGTTTGTATAAATTATAGCGAGTGAGGCGATCGCAGTGGAAGGACGATTAAACCTCTGACGGCGAGGGCTGGTTAGCAAGAGAGCGAACAATGCGATCGATCGCTACCCAAGTGCGATGGGAAAGTTGTGGCAATTGATGCCTGTGCTGCCACAAAAGCCGCCACAACAGCAGGAGCAATGTGAGCAATCGGCACAGTCGAAGAGCGGGTAAAAATCAAGCGCCTTGACACCTAGGATGCCCCATTCATAAGGGAGCATTATTTTTTGCCAGCACAAATTAGTCAGGGTTTGCGATCGCAAAAACATTGCTTGCTACCGAGAAAGAACAGCTATAATCAGCCTCAACAGGTCAAGACACGAACAGCACAAAAAAGCAGTAATTTGGCATAAAATTGCAGGCAGTTGCAGGATATTTACAGGCATTTGCAGGTAAAGTGCAGCCCCTGCAAATGCCTGTAATCTCACTGATTTTATACTGCTTTCCGTCTGACTTTATACTACAAATCCCTGATTTTAACGCTCCACAACATTAGCTATTTTTTAGCGTTTTTAACAAAAACCGAATTGATTTAATAGTCAAGTTGTGGCTTGGGAAGTTGAATTAAAAATCAAATTTCAGAAGTGCGAAAAAATTGGCAGCGTAGCCGCCGTTATGTCAGCCTTGACAGTTGCATAAATTGCTGTTGTCGGGCGCGCTTTGCAATCGGCTAAACTGTTGCTGTCTCATAAAGCTTGACAGTCGGATAAAAATTTACCCCCTGACTCGGTTTACAGCAGTCGGTCGGTTTACAGTCGCTCGACTTCTACCTATTAATAGCGGTTATAATTCTCCACCTGATTAATACAGGCAGCAATCTCTAGGCGTAAAGAGCGATCGCTGATATATTCCAACAAAAAAATAGTTCGCCGTGCCTGTCCCATACCTTACCGCTCTTATTGAGGCATTTGGGCTTCAGTAGCCACTCGCGAGTCGTTCCTTATTCCATATCAATAAGGTTTGAACTGCGGGTAAGCAATATGCTCAATATTGATGGGGGGGGATATTTTTTGTCAGCACGTAAAAGCCCGGTTTGCGATCGCAAAACCATTGCTTGCTACCGAGAGAGAACAGCCAAAACCAGCCTCAACCAGCAAAGACACGAACAGCACAAAAAAGCAGTAAAGGAACAGTAAAATGCAGGCGTTTGCTGGATATTTTCGGGTAAATACAGGTAGAGTACAGTCCCTGCAAATGCCTGTAATCTGACTGATTTTATACTGCTTTCCGCCTGACTTTATACTGCAAATGCCTGCGTTGCGATCGATCGCTATTTACAGTCGATGGCTATTGTGTTGGCAACTGTAAAAGTCAACGCATACTCCGCCTTTCGAGCGCTCGACCTTCGTAATTAACATTTCCTCGATCGTCCCATGTTTGAAATAAAGAAAATCTGTTTCTTTTATTCGCTAGCAAATTATTCTACCTCATTAGTGAGAGGCCGAATAACCGAATAATTACGAAGGTCGGATGAAGGATTGCGAATTATTCGCTCCCTCGGCTTTTATTCAATCTTGTGCTCGAAGCGCAGTTCCCTCCTACGCACTCGGTTTACAGGAGTCGTGAGGGAACAGTGGCTTGGTTTACAGCAGCCGTGAGGGAACTGCGCGCTTGGTTTACAGCAGCCGATCAACTTTCAGTTATCAATGGTCGTTATAGTTCTCCACCTTATTAGTACAGGCAGTAATCTGTATTCATGGCGCGGATTGTTTTTATATCTGAAATATAAAGTCGCCGTTTGCGATCACAAAACCATTGCTTGCTACTAATCAAGAACAGTCATAACCAGTCCCAACAGGGTAAGGCATTAACAGCACAAAAAAGCAGCAATTTGACAGAGAAATTCAGGCATTTGCTGGACATTTTCCGATTCAATCAGAGAGAATGCAGTCCCTGCAAAAGCCTAATTTATACCTGTTTTTGTACAGCAAATACCTGACTTTATACGGCACTTTCCAGACTTTAACGCTCCACAACAATTAGCTATTTCTTAGCGTTTTTAACAAAAAAATAATTGATTTAATAGTCAAGTGGCGATCTAAATTGAATTAAAAATCAAGTAGAGCAAGTGTGAGAAAATGGGCAACACAGCAGCCGTTATACCAGCCTTGACAGTTGCATAAATTGCTGTTGTCGGACTCGGGCTTTGCAATCGGCTAAACTGTTCGTATGAAGGCAGGTTAAGAGCAGACCCTAATACGGTGTCTTAAGGGCGATCGCGTCTGCGATTGTTGCAATTAGGTCAAGGAAATCACAATTCCTGACAGTTCGGGATTTTTTTGTTGGCAATGCCGAGGGTAGCGAAGTGAACGATTTTATAATTGCCTAAGTTGCCATTTTTCTACTGCGATGCGTTACTTTTTAGGGGTTGCTAGCACGTTTCCTGGCTTCTGATGCTTTGATATCATAACCGGATTTAGGATTAGCTTGGTGCAGTTGCATTAACAGGTCGATGTAAACTTCGTAGTATTCCTGCACTGTGGCAAAGTATGAGCTGCGGAGTTCTGGGCTGGCTATTTTGGTGCGGAGGTTTTCGATGATTTTGAGAGAGGATTCAATGTCGTTGAGGGCTTCGGGAAGATTGTTTTGGTCGCCTTTGACAGAAGCCATGCCGAAAAGGGTGGCAGCTTCTCCGCTGCGATCACCTACTGCCCGACTCAGGAGAAGGGACTGGCTGTAATACTCTAGCGCTTTCTGTTTTTCTCCTAATTTTGAGTAGACTCTGGCAAGACCAAGGAGGCTAAGTGCTTGCCCTCTATTGTCGGCTTGTTGCCGATACAACTTTAATGCTTCTTCCCACTTGACGATCGCACCTCTTTTTGCTTGGGCCGTTCCTTGCTGGTAGAGTTGTGCTCCTTCTTTTAAAGCTGTTTCAGCAGCGTCGCTACTGTTAGTTTGTGCTGTTTGTAGGACTTTACCAACAGGCACGGCTGCTGCCACTGTCTGACTTAGGTGAAGTGAAAGTGCGATCGACATACCAGCCAAAAACCATTGATTGCGGTCTGGAGTGATTATGATTGCGGTCTCCTACACTTAGCGACAGAAGAGGGGTATCAAGTTGTCTACGATCGCACTTTCGGAAAATCGAAAATCCTTTCACGTTTTGATCCGGTTGTCAACTTGTAAGTTAAGAGGACGGGTTACGGTGATGGGTAAGGGATCTCGTACTCATCATGTGTCAGTTGCGTAAGTCCTGTTTGATTAATCTCGCTAACACCTACAAATTTTCCATTACCTAGAACACGGGATACAACACTGTTGTATCCATACCGAGGATATGTTCTAGTCTAAAGATAGATAAGGAATGAAAAATAAATAAGTTGATGACTTATCGGTTATAATGAAAAAAGTGTGAGATTACATTTTCACTCCTACAGAGAGCAACTCACAACGAATTTTTCTACTTAACCATTCTAATTTACTTTTAAATCCATGTCTTATTCTAATTCAATTGAGTCAGAAATGAAAAAATTTTATAAATTCTTATCAGAAAAAGATAAAAGAAGGTATGCAGCTAGAGAATCTCAAAAATTAGGATGGGGTGGAATTAGCTATGTAATGCAACTTTTGGGATGCAGTCGAAACACCATCGTCAAGGGAATAGAAGATTTAGAAAAAATGGACTCAGATACACTAAAGAGTTCCAGGATCAGAAAGAAAGGAGGGGGAAGAAAAAGTATTCTGTCTACTCAAATCGGCATTGAGGCAGCATTTTTAGAAGTTTTAAAAAATCACACAGCCGGAGACCCAATGAATGAGTTAATCAAATGGACTAATTTGACGCATAAAGAAATAGCTTCTGGACTACGAGCGGCAGGTTTTACCATTAGGCTCCCCTTAGTTGCCCAACTATTAAAAAAGCATGGGTATGTGAAACGAAAAGCTCAAAAAAAAAACAATAGGAGTTAATAAGAATCGGGATGCTCAATTTAAAAACATTGCTCGACTTCATGCAGAGTATAGAGAATCCAGCAATCCTATTATTAGTTTTGATACCAAAAAGAAAGAAGTTTTGGGAAATTTGTATCGTCCGGGAACTCTCTATACAAAGGAACCTGTCACTACTTTCGATCATGATTTTTGGAGTTTAGGTCACGGTAAAGTGATCCCACATGGGATTTATGATTGTCAACAAAACCGAGGACATATAACATTAGGAAATAGTAAAGATACCAGTGAATTCGCCTGTGAGTCTTTAAAAAATTGGTGGAATAATTATGGTAAAGCTACGTACCCTAACGCTAATTCTATCTTGGCAAAATGTGATGGGGGAGGTAGTAATAATGCTAATCATTATATTTTCAAAGAAGATTTGCAGAAATTAGTTAATGAAATAGGAATAGAGATCAGAATTGCTCATTACCCTCCTTATACATCTAAATATAATCCCATAGAACATCGACTTTTTCCTCATATTACCAGGGCTTGTCAAGGAGTAATTTTTACAAGCTTAGAATTAGTCAAAGCTCTCGTCGAAAAAACTCAAACTAAAACGGGACTATCTGTAGCTGTAAATATCCTTAATAAAGTTTATCAAACTGGTCGGAAGGTAGCTGATAATTTCAAAAATACTATGCAAATTGTTTTTGACGAATATTTGCCCAAATGGAATTATCGAGCCGTACCTCAACCTGAGTAATTCATTAAGTTATTTTTCATTCCTAACAATACTCCGGACAGTTTTTAAAGAGGGATGCGACGCCTACGGCAAGCAACGCTTACGCAATAAATCACAGAAGCGAAAAAAGTGAGTGCAATCTGAACCCAAAATGAACAGAAAAAAAGGCGCTCTTTTAGGTTAAGCTATAAAAACACACAAGCTTAACAGATTGCCTTATGAAGATTATTGAATCCATCTTACAACAAATGCCACGGATTAGTCAACCCCAAAAGAAGTTTCTCCTCAATTTATTTCTCAACTATTTTGCTTGTTTATGGCAAGGTCAACTTCACCAATCTCAGTCGTTATAGTTCTGTGAGCGAAAAAACCTACCGTCGTCACTTTCTCAAAAGCTTTAACTTTCCACAATTCAATCAATATTTCCTCGAAAAAGCCTTAAATCCTGAACACACAATCATTGCTGTTATTGATTGTTCTTTCTTAAGAAAAAGTGGCCAGAAAACTGACGGTAAAGCTTATTTTTATAATGGTGTAGCGGGAAAATCGGAAGAGGGATTGGAAATTTCTGTTATTTCTATTGTCGAAATTGAGACTCGTTTATCTTATAGTTTAAGTGTCCAACAAACTCCATCACACCCTCAAATAAAGCCTGCGAAAAAGCTGCCCCACAAACCGAAGAATTGCCGGTCAAGAAAAACTCGCAAAAAACCTGACTCTCAAAGTTCAAAGCCTGATATCACAAGAGTTGATGACTATGCAAAACATCTCAAGAATACTCGTTTTTACTTCCCAACTTCTGTACGTTATTTGGTAGCTGATGGCTATTACTATCGCTCTAAATTCTGGGAGACTGGGCGGGACTTAAATTTAGACTTTATTGGCAAGTTAAGAAGTGATGCTAACTTACGCTATCTCTATACAGGTGAACAAAAGAAACTGGGAGCTCCACGTAAATATGATGGCAAGGTTGACTGCCATGAGTTGAGTCGTCTTAATTTTGTTAAAGACCTAAAACCGGGAGTTTCATTATAGACATTGAAGGTGGGTCGTTGTTGTTTAAATTGCCCAATTTCTTTGGTTTGTATCTCTGAGGTTCAAGCCAACGGCAAAATCAAAAATGCTTTATTGTTTAGCACTGATATTCACCTACCACCTGAGCAAATTCTTGAATATTATCAGGCTCGCTTCCAGATTGAATTTATTTTTCGTGATGCCAAGCAATTTACAGGATTGTCTGATTGTCAAGCTCGTCATTTACCACGGCTTGATTTTCATTTTAATGCCAGTCTAATTGCCTTAAACTTAGCTAAACATCAACTTTATAGTTGTCCTTCATCTGCCAAGTCGTTTGTGTTTTCTATGGCTTCTTATAAACGTCTGGAATTCAATAAGCATCTACTTTGTACCTTTATTGACAAGTTAGATTTAGACCCGGATTTGATCTTAAACCATCCTAATCTTCCTTCAGTCTTGTCTTATGGTACTTTGGCTGCTTAAAAACTGTCCGGAGTATTGATTCCTAAGAAACTTATTATTTGCCCGTTGAAATTAATGCTACATAAAAGGGGTGAATAGTCGGATAGCTTTGAAATAACAAAAAGCTTGAAATTTTCAAGAAGGTCACATCAATGCATCAAAAAGTTGTAGATATAGTAACTGCTCAAAATTTACTTCCCTCTCAGGGGGATTTAGTGGCTAAATTCAGCAAGATAGATTTGCCCAAAACTATTGAAATGGGCGATCGAGCTAAAGTCAACGTGAAGCTGACAAATCAAGGTTCCGCACCAGTTACAGGCCCCGTCACAGTCAAACTCTACACTTCCACAGACGAGACCATCGATCGCGCCCCAGACGGCAAATTAGTCAACGATTGCTTGCTAACCTCCACTATCCAACAAGTCAACCTGCTTCCGGGACAATTCACAACCGTTAGGTTGAACTATGGCAACATGACCTCGGTTGGAGCTCCGGGGGCTTGCAACTTGATTGCCGAAATTAACCAGAACAACAACTTTGGTGAAAACTACTCTTTTACGGCAGTTTCCCAAGAAATGCCCGGTGTAACGCGCACTTACAACAGTTTTTACGATGCTGCTTATGAGGATGCCATCAGCCGGGTTTACGGCGGCGTGCACGTGCGCGAGGCTACGGTTGGTGATGCGCTGCCCACTGGTTTTGCAGTGGGCAATTTCGTCGCGCAAAATCTGTTTAAGACTGTGGTTTAACAGATACAGACCTGCATCGGGGAACTCCCCGATGCCTGCAAATAGACTGCCAGCAGGTAAAATAACTCTATCCTTAATTCTCTATTCCGATTAGCATTTAATCGAGGGATAAACCTTATATATTGGAAATTATTCGTCACGCACAAAAGACTTTATTAGAGTATTAAAAATCCCAAACAATACTGCTATAAGATTTAGTTAAATTCGATTGTTATGCGCTCTCAAAAATCGATGCAGTCTGCGGTCGGTCTGCTTTGAATTATCCCTCAATACGGGGAGTTTGCCACTCGGGACTCACGATCGCGGAGCACGACAGTTGATCTGGCAACAAAGCCTGTCTCCTTGAATTATCGCTCACAATCGCGACCGCGCGAGCGAGTAAGAAGGAGTCTCTGTTGACCGTCGCGAGCGCGAGGCGTTGAACTCACGTTTTTATTCTGAATTGTCCAAACGCTTATCACCTCAAAAAAAAATTTTTACATCTCATAACTCAACTGAATTAAAATCTTGAAGTCCGAGCGCATTTGTAGAAATTTCACTCAGCACCGCCAATAATTGATTGTTGCTCGCCCATCTAATTAATGTACCATTATTTCCCGCCACTATCGAAAGTTTCCCAAAATTCAAACCCCTAGCTAATTGAATCGAATCTTGACCCAGAATAAAATCAACAATCGTATCAGCCTCCAACCCCGCACTCAACATAAAAGTATCCTGACCAGCCCTACCGATGAGAGTATCGCCACTCGCTTGCCGTTATTAGAAATAGCAGGAAGCAAAGAAATACCGTTAGCAATATTGCCTGCAGCATCCGCCGACACGTGATTCGTAGTATTCGTTAGCAAATCGTTATTTACTAATTACTGTTTACCGATCGCCTGCAATTCAAAATTGGTGAAGAGTAAGAGCCATTAGTCATGAGTGAAGCAGTTGGTAAGACACGGTTCGCGCTTTGTACTATCAAATTTTACTTTTTGTACAATTTTCTCACAGGTTCTACAACAATTTTCAACGCCTCTGTAATTTTTAAGTGCTAAAAATTAATATTACATTTCGCGAGCTTACATTTCGCAATCTATGTTGATAAATCTTAACTCTTTTTGAGAACCAATAAAACCCAGAGCAGTATATGATTTGCAACAGAGAAAAAATAGAATACATTTACAAGATGTAGCGCATAATTGCTAGCGTCAGTTTCGCTCCAAACGGAGCTGAGTCGATCTGCGCCTGTCTGCAGTGAATTTTTACTTCTCAGTTAAATTTCGATGGCGATTTGAGTTAACTGCTAAAAGGGTGCGAGGAAATATGAAGAATTTTCAAGACGTTTTGTTGCCTCTGCAAAAGCCATTTGAAATTAATTCAGAATTAACGGAAACTACTCCATTCACATCAGGAAAGTTACTAAATTCAGGCAGTATTGCCGACAGTTCCAACAGCATTCCCGTTCCAGTTTTACAAGCATCCAATGTCAAAATTTTAACACCACAAAAAGTTGAAGATGGCAATAGTTTTGAACAATTTTTAACACAACCGCAACTCTTGGGGTCAGCCCCAAATGCCCTGCCCTCAGCCTCCGCAAGCAGCGACATCTTAACTGGCGAAAAAGTAGAAACACAAGCTAGCCGCAACGTTTGGAACCAACTCCTCGGCACATCCACCCCCGAACGGCAGGCAAAAAATAGCAGCTTGCCAGCCGGAGTTTTCCAAGTCGGTGCTAGCGGACAAGTCAGTGCAGACTACCTGTTCGATGGAGGATACTACCAAGGGGAACTGGCTATTTTCAGCCTCACGGGGATGGAAACCTTAATCCCCGGTTCACAACCGTTCATCCTAGAGGCATTCCGCAGAGTTCTCACCAATTCCACGTTAGGTCGCGTTGTAATCCACGACTCAACCGAAGGGGCCAAATTCAGCGGTTCAATGCCAGGAGAATTTAATTGGGGTTCGGGGCCATACACCGGCCTCAAAAACTTCACGATGACCCCAGGTGACACCTTCGCCGTCATGGTGATTCCCAATGGCACAATACAAATATCTTACGCCACCCAATTGCTGTGGAATTTATTCCCCGATCGCCGCCCTTTATTCTCCGTCTCCCCAACTAATTCCACCAACAGCGGCTACCAGCTAGCACTCGCCGACATTACAGGTTCGGGCAATACTTTTGCCATTGAAGACGAGCCGGTGGCCCAAACAGACGGCGACTACAATGATATCATCGTCAGCTTTATCGGGGCCACCGGCAGCGCCACCCCACTCGGCAGTGTCATCAACCCAGCCAGAGAATGGCGCCCCACCTCTCTGGGACAGCAAATTATCAGCTACGCTAACAGCTTAGTTCCCAACGATACAACGCCGCCCGCGATCGCCGCCACCCTAACCAACGATACCGGAACATCCAACAGCGATCGCATTACCTCCAATCCCACCATCGGCGGTAGTGTCACTGACAGCAGCAGCATCGCCAGCTTCCGCGCCGGTTTCGACGACACTCCCATTGCCGAATTCGCCGACATCACCCCCCTCCTCAACAGCAGCGGCAGCTTCACTCTGGACCGCACCCAACTCGAAACCATCCGCCGCAACCCCCTCAGAGATGGCATCCACACCCTCCGCCTCACAGCCACCGACTCCCGCGGCAACACATCAAACACTTTCAGCCTCAACTTCACCCTCGACACCGCCACCCCCCAAACTGTCCTGCAGACACCAATTCCCGGAGGCAACCACAGCAACACAGTTCGAGTCATCGGTACGGCAACCGACGCCGCAACAAATCTATCCAACCTACAATACTCCGTCGATGACGGCAGCCCCAATACTTTGACTTTAGAAACCGGTGGCAAGTTCGACTCGCAGCCTCCCAACTCGCCGCTAGCCACCGGCAGCCACACCGTTGCCATCACGGCAACAGATACCGCTGGCAACCAAACATCCCAGACTGCTAACTTCTCTGTCGCCAGCAACTTCACCGTTACCCCCAACGGCAGTACGGGTTGGGCTGCAGCATCGACAGACACCGTACTCCTGGCAGAACGCAACAGCAAACTCGTTCAAGCCCTACTGCCAGTAGAGTTGGGGCAAGCTAGAGGCAGCCGCACGCTGCAGTTCCAACTCAAAGCCGACTTCGACAAAACAGATACCACATCGGCAATTGAAGACTTGTTCCAGGTGTTCCTAGTTTCTTCCAACAATCCCAGCCAAACCCTACTCGACGGAGGCAGCCCCGGAACGCCACTATTTTCCCTAGCTGGCGGCAAAGCCGAATTCGTACCCGGACGGGTGCGGTACACTGGCGACATCGTAGAAATCGATTTGACAAACGTGACGAACAGCAGCAGCGGCAATCTGCTGTTTAAGTTAATTGACAGCGACACCGATACTGGCAGTACCGTAGAAGTCAAGAACATTACCAATACCGTCGATGAAGAAGGTACTGCCAGCCCGGTTTTTGTTGCAGCGCAGAACAAAGTTGCTGCTGGCGGCAGTCTCGATACCGCCAACCTGACTGCTGCTTCCGATTTAAAAGTAAACTTCACTCAGGTACAGTTCGACCCTGCAACGGGCAGCTATAAAGCAGCGGTACGGGTAGAAAATACCGGCAACAACCCAGTGAGCCGCAACGTTGCGGTGGTTTTCCCGAATTTGCCAGCCGGAGTAACGCTGCAAAATCCTAGCGGTACGGACAGCAGCGGCAAACCCTACATCAATTTGCGCGGCACAATTCCCGCCGGGGGATTGGATGCCGGGGCGATTTCGGACTCGGTAGAAATCACCATTAACAATCCCAACTCTCAGAAATTTTCCCTCACCGCAACCGCCCTTGCCGGCGGGACAAATCAAGCCCCCAGCTTGCCAGCAGTTCAAACTATCGATGTCAAAGTCGGAGAAACTTTCAAACTGCCCCTCACCGCAACCGACCCCGACGGCGACCCTATTAGCTTTGCCATCAAATCGTCCGCTTCCTTACCCACGGGGAAAATCACCGGCAACGGCACTTTAGAAATTTCTCCCACTCCCGAAGAAATCGGAACCTACAACTTTACGGTAGTCGCTAGCGACGGAGTTTTAGAAACTTCTCGACCTGTTACAGTTAACGTTACCCCTTCGACTGCCGGCCTCACTCGCATTTCAGGAGTAATTCAAAACACCAACCAGCAACCCTTAGAAGGTGTGTTGGTGGGACTCGGCGACTTGCGGGCAATAACAGCAGCCGACGGTTCCTTTGAAATTCTGCGGCTGGAATTTCCCGGTTTGGCAGAGGTGGGGCTTCCGGAGATAGTGCCGCCAAATACCCTGCAAATTTACGGCGACGGCATTACAGGCGAAGACAACTACCCCTACATTGCCGAAAAACTGCCGCTGTTACTGGAACACGAAGTTTACTCCAACGTTAACAACGTCATCTCTCGTCCGATTTACCTGCCGCCAATCGACACCGCCAACGGCAAAAACATCAACCCAGCCGCCGACACCACCGTCACCACCGCAGCCATTCCCAAAGCATCGGTATTTGTCAAAGCCGGTTCCCTCAAAGACGCTGAAGGCAACCCCTACACCGAAAACCTCAGCATCACCGAAGTCCCCACAGAATTAACCCCCGCCGCCCTGCCGCCCAACCTGCATACCGACTTGGTAGTCACCATTCAGCCGGGGGATATGGTGTTTACCACTCCAGCCCCCCTCTCCTTGCCCAACCGCGCGGGATACGCAGCGGGTACGACGATGGATTTGTGGTCGATTAACCCCACCACAGGCTTCTTCGACAATGTAGGTACGGGTAAAGTTACCGCTGACGGGAGTGCCATAGAAACTGTTTCAGGTGGCATCCGCAACAGCAGTTGGCACTTCTTCGCCCCGCCCGCACCTTCGCCCAAAAATCCGGGTCAAGACCCCCGCAACCCCAAAGACAAGTGCAACGAATGCAAAGCAAAAGGCGGCTTAACCTCTGAAGTAGAAATGCACTCCGGGGCAGTAATCGAAACACACGACCTCGTACCCTATCAGTCAATGGGAGAAACTCGCAGCTTAACTCTAACCTACGATTCTCTCAGAGCAGACCCCAGACCCATCGTCCACTTCGGCTACAATAACGCCCCCGCCGATACAGCCCAAAAATTAGTAGCTAAACTAACCGTAGATGCAGGAAAATTTCAGTATCAAATACCCGGATATTCTGGCAACCAATACAGTTTGACAGGAGGCGAACACTTCTGGTCAATGCCGGATGGCGGAGGTTTTATTGACGCGGCCCTGCAAGTCGATATGAGTGCCTTGCCTTCGGGTCAGTACGACTATACTATTAACAGCGGCATCCGCCGATTTACGGGTACTATTTTTGCCGGTTCTTCAACCGATACGAAGGATAAGTTAGTTTCAGTCAACACAATTAACAGCCCTTTTGGCAGCGGTTGGGGAATAGCTGGATGGCAGGAATTGGTAGAAAATTCCGATGCTTCAGTCTTGCTAATTGACGGTGACGGCAGCGATTTGGTATTTGACAAATCCACAGCAGCAGGCGGAGGCTACGTATCTCCTCCAGGGGATTTCTCTAAATTAGAGAAACTGGCAGACGGCACGTTTACCCGCACCTTAACTGACAAAACTGTTTACAGTTTCAATACCGACAAGCGTCTGGTTTCGGTTAAAGAAGCCAACGGTGACGAAACCAAATATACTTACAATTCATCCGGTGAGTTGTCCCAAATCATCGACGTAGCTGGGTTGATTACCAAGTTGACCTATGCAAACGGTAAAGTAAGTCAAATAGAAGACCCGGCTGGACGGTTGACAAAGTTAGAATACGACGCTGCCGGCAACTTGCTGCATATTGTTGACCCCGATACCAAAGCGCGGACGTTTAGCTACGACAGCGAACGTCACATCACAAAAGAAGTAGACAAACGGGGATTTTCCGAACAAACATTATACGACTTTGCAGGTAGAGCAACGGGAGGAATTCGTAAAGACGGTTCGCAGTTGCAGGTGGCACCAGTACAGGTACAAGGACTTTATCGGAAGGAGGATACAACTAATCCTTTGAATGCGCCTGTAGCTCAACCTTTAAGTACAGTAATAGAGGCAAGTTATGCTGATGGTAGCGGTGGGGTAGTTACTCAGATTCTCGACCAAACAGGTCAAGTTGTTTCAGCCATAGATGGAGGGGGAAATAAACCTACCTTTGAGCGAAATCAGAATTTATTGGTGACGAAAAAAACAGACGCGCGGGGCAATACTACCTCTTACGAGTACGATGCTAAAGGAAATGTGAAAAGCATTTCTGATTCCCTTTCCGGTACGCCTCAAACACCCCCAAATAACAACGAAGATCAGTTGTTTGGGCCGAGAAATTATATAAACGCGAATGCTAGGGCTATTGCAGTAGGAGATGTCAACGATAACAGCACTGTTGATATTGTTACTGCTGGTTATGGCAACAGTGTATCAGTGTTGTTGGGTAACGGCGATGGCACTTTTGGCGTCAGAGATTACACTGTAAGCGACAGCCCAAACTCCATAGCTTTAGGGGATTTGAATGGCGATCTCAATTTAGATATCATTACTGTCAGTTCTTTTGGTGGTACTACTCCTAATGCAGGTAGGGTGTCAGTATTGTTGGGCGACGGTTCGGGCAATTTTACCCCTCAAGCTAATAATTATCCGGTAGCTTCTGGTGCTTTATCCGTAGCTGTGGGAGACGTAAATAAAGATGGCCAAAATGATGTCGTTACTGCTAATAATTCCAGCACCAACAGTTTGTCACTGCTATTGGGAAATGGCAACGGTACTTTTGCTGCCAGCACGAATATCGCACTGAATTCGTCGCCTGAATTTGTAACTTTGAACGATCTAAATAAAGATGGAAATCTAGACATCATTGCTGCCAGCCCTTCTAGCGGCACTAATCC
>NZ_JAUBUY010000073.1:0-23926 GCF_036705565.1 Microcoleus sp. AT8-B5 | reverse complement strand
GTCATCTATATGATGGTAAAAAGAGCCTGCCATTAGATATTGAATTATATAAAAAAGCCGACTCATTACCAGAGGGAAAGGAGGATCCTGAATTTAAGAAAAAGCCAGAAATAGCCATAAATTTAATCGACAAAACCTTAGCGAGAGGCTATAAACCAGGAATAGTATTGATGGATGCAGGGTATGGTAATAACACCAGTTTTTTACAAGAATTAGAAAACCGCAAATTAAAATACATCGGAGGAATCGCCAAAAATCGCAAAGTAATAATTCAAAAAACCGAAAATGAAACAGAGGAAATTCGAGCAGACAACTTAACAAAAGCCTTACCTGTAGAGGCTTTCACAAAAATTCAACTCAATCTCGAACGACCGAGAACAGTATGGGTAGCAATTAAAGAAGTCGAATTATCAAAATGCACGGGTAAGAAAGTAATAGCCATCGTCATGAATGCAGATACTTTCGAGACCGCCACTGAAATAGATTATTTGATGAGTAATGTAGACTTATCAAAAGCGACAGAGGAGTGGATAGTAAGAACTTATTCACAAAGAAATTGGGTTGAAGTTTTCTATCGGGAAGCTAAGGGCTGGTTGGGGTTAAATGAATATCAAGTCAGAGATGAAATCAGCCTGAAAAGACATTTCATTATGGTGTTTTGTGCCTACACTTTCATTCTCTGGCATACCTTAACAGGAGGATTAAGGCGCAAATGGGCAAACAAACCTTTAAACACTTTTAGTGATGCACTCGAAGCATTTCGGACAGCCATATCTTTTAGGTTTGTGAAATGGTTGAACCAAAATTGGGACGTATTCTCCGCTTATAAAGCCAGTTTAGGCTTTGTTTGGGCTTAAAATTTGTTTAAGTCCCGATAGGTCTAATGAACCGCAAACCCTCACTCGACAATGAACCAATAAAAATTAACGATGACTAACAAACCTATCGATTTGTCTACTAACTCAATTAAAGTAAAACTGCTAAATAATTTAGCGCAGGAATTGCTCACACCACTCACTTCTGTCCTCGGCATGGCAAGTGTGTTGAAACAAGAAATTTATGGCCCCTTAACGAGCAAGCAAAAAGAATATATTGACGTGATCCAAGACAGCAGCCGCTCTTTGCGATCGCTAGTTGAAGAAATTTTGGAACTGGCAGAACTAGATGATTCCGCTTTCACATTGAAGCGAACCGCAGTCGATATAGAAACTCTGTCCCAGCAGGTTGTGACAATCCTGTCCTCGGCGGCAAGTAGACGAGAGCAAGAAATTAATTTGTCGATGGGGCCCGGGTCGCGCATCTGGTTGGTAGATAAAGATAAGGTTCAGCAAATGCTGCACCACTTAATTTTTAGCATTATTCAATCTGCTGGGGCAGGCAGCGTGATTCGAGTCCACGTTTCTCGGAAAGAAGACGGTATCAACATCGGAGTGTGGGTTTTTCATCCTTGGTTAGGGGAAAGTTTGCCCCATGCTAAACTCTACACCGACTACTTGTTGAAGGCCGGATCTGGTAGCGGTTCGCCATCGAACTCCGAAACCGACTCTCCCGGAGAACCGCAACTCCCGACACAGGGTTCGCAGCGATTAACGCTGGCGTTTTCTGAGTTGGCGGCTTTGGCGGCGCAGAATGCAGAGGATAGTGCACCAGTGTTAGCTGGTTACGGGGCGCGCGAACGCTTGGGGCTGCTGCTTTGCTGCCAATTGGTGGAAATTCAAGGCGGCCAACTCTCGATTCAAGGAACCCCGGAATCTGGATATCGCTACGTGCTCTGGCTGCCTTGCACAAATGCTACGGAATTGTTGGAAGGCTAAAGAAGGAAGAAGGAAGTTCGGCAACGGATTTTCTAACGGATGTAACGGATGGAAAGAAGAAGGAAGATGAAACAAGTCATTTGTTAATTAATACTGAGATGTTGCACTATTCTCAATAAGGCTTTTAGGCGCGGGCTCGCGTGTCCCCCCACAATAAATTTATTCTTTGTGGATCCGACAAGAAAAGCCTTAAGAGAGAATAGTCCAAGATGGGAGTTACTACCAATTGTCGATGCTTTTAGACTCAATTCCCAATTCCCGATTCCCAATTTCCAATTACCAATAATCAATCTAAAAATGAATTCAGTTTGGCAACAGTTAACTCTGGCAAATTTGCCGCTCTCTCAGTGGCAAAGTAGAAGTTATTTATTCAATTTGGCGATCGGCTCTTTACGCAGTTGGCGGCAGAGTAGCTGGCTGATGCAGTGGGCAGAACCCTTGGGTTTTGTTTTGCTGGCCTTGACTTTCGGTTTGGCGCCGTTTGTAAACAATGCCTTGGTGGGGGTGTTGATGGCGGCTAGCGCTGCATTTTGGGTGCTGCTAACTGTTTCGGACGATCGCCCGATCGCCTTGAGGCCGATTTACTTGCTGGTACTGCTGTACTGGGGCATAGCCACCGTCGCAACGGCGATGTCGCCGGTGAAAGTCGCCGCTGCTACTGGTTGGAGCAAGCTAACCCTGTATTTGCTGTTTTTTGCGCTGATGGCTCGGATCTTGCGAGATCCCCGTTGGCGATCGTGGTTAATTGCCGTATTTTTGAACGTCTCTTTAATTGTCAGTTTCTACGGCGTGCGGCAGTGGATTGACAAAGTGCCGCCATTAGCTACTTGGAACGATCCGACTTCTACTCAAGCCAATGTCACGCGAGTTTACAGCTTTCTGGGAAATCCTAATTTGCTTGGTTCCTATTTGCTGCCAGCCATTGCATTGAGCGCTGCCGCACTTTTTGTGTGGAAAGGATGGGGAACAAAAATTTTAGCGCTGACGATGCTGGTGGTGAATTGCGCGTGTTTGCGCTACACGGATAGCCGGGGTGCTTGGATCGGTTTTGTGGCTCTACTGGTGGTATTTTTAGTGCTGCTGTGGTACTGGTACAGCCCTTTGATGCCTCGGTTCTGGCGAACTTGGGCGCTGCCGTTAGGGTTAGGAGGTTTGGCTGGGGCGTTAATTTTAGGAGTGGCTTTAGTGGAGCCTCTGCGCGATCGAGTTTCGAGTATGTTTATTGGTCGAGGTGACAGCAGTAACAATTTTCGGATTAATGTGTGGACGGCGGTGATTGACATGATTCGCGATCGGCCAATTCTGGGAATCGGGCCGGGAAACACTGCTTTTAATAAAGTTTACCCGCTTTATATGAAGCCGAGATTCACTGCTTTGAGCGCTTACTCGGTGCTGCTGGAAATTGTGGTAGAAACCGGTTTTATCGGTTTAATGTGTTTCCTGTGGCTGATGACTGTCACCGTCAATCATGGTTTGTTGCAGATCAAAAATCTGCGGGATGCACAATTTAACATCTCTAATTTAGAGGAAGAATCCCAAAATCCCAAATCTCAAATCCAAAATCTCAAATCGAATCAGGGGTTTTGGTTGATTGGGGCGATCGCCACTTTAGCAGGCATGATGGCCCACGGTTTTGTCGATACAGTTTGGTACCGGCCGGAAGTTAATATGCTTTGGTGGTTGATGGTGGCGATTATTGCTAGTTTTTACAGCACCTCGCACCAGCAGCAAGATTCAGCTTTGACGGAGGGCGAGTAGATAGAATTGCTGGCGGGGTTTTATCCCCGCCCGGTGGCAGGGCGGTTTCATTCTCAGGGAAATAATCGTTTTGTAGGGGTAGTGCCAAGAATGCCTACCCCCTCCACGAATGATCAAATCGATGTTTCAAATATCGGGAATCTTCACCAGGGTTTGTCCCTTGGTCGAATGAAACAGCCCTGCGCCCGGTGTGGATGCCAGCAATAGCCTAGACAGCAATGATTAAGAGTTATAACAGTTCCAAAAAAGAATGCAGCTTTATGCAAGCTGCAAACCATTATCGCCATAAGTTATTTCCAATTCTTCAATTCTTAATCTCACATCTCAAATGCTATAAGGTGCGGACGGCGCACCCTGCATACTTACTACTACATACTACATACCTGTTGCTGTAAAGTGGTGATGGTACACTCTACAAAATTTATTGAAAATAACTCTTATTCTTCGCTCTCCGGAGTCATGATGAATCTCGGACACGCATATTTTCCACCATTTCTATCTCTGCACTGTCGCATCGACTGATCCGAACTCAACAGCATTTCGACTGATTGATTAAGGGCAGGTTTAACAGTCGCAGGAGTTGGCACTGCTTTTGAGGCTTGACTTAGCTCCAGTACCGTTATAATTGCCAGTATGGTTGATGAAAGCAAAACTGTGCGTTTCATTTTTTTGTTTTTTCCTCGTTTAATCGTTGACGTGCCATCCCTATCCATATATCCTCATCGAATTCTTGAGAATCCGCATACTTTAGACAAATTTTCCACTGCGGTAGCGCTTCCTTCGTATTTTTTATCTTTTCTAGGACTTGCGCTTTTAAGCAGTAAGTTGCTGGCCCTTCACTATCAATTTTAATCGCTTCATCCAGATGCTGCAATGCCTCTGAATATCGACCCTGTTCCAGGCGAGCCCATCCCAAGTTTTTGAGTAAAGAATATTTTACTCGATCGTCCTCAGCTAATTTCAAACCTTGCCACAGGAAGTGAACTGCAGCCGGATAGTTTTTTTTATCGACTATATATAACCTAGCCAGGTTGCTGTAAGCAGCAGGCAGACCGAGTTTTGCAGCTTGCAGATATTTTTCTCGGGCGCACTCTAAATCTTGCACCTCTTCGCAAAGCCATCCTAAATTGTAAAGAGCTGTGCGGCTTTTTGGATCTACCCAGAGCGCTAACTCATATGCTTGTTGAGTATCAGCGAATCGATTGGCTTTGTAGTTTTCAAAAGCCCTATTATTAAAAAAAGATGCCAGCTCCGGCAACCCAATTTGCCAGCCGCCAAAGCCTACTGCTAGCATCAGCAAGAAGGCTCCCCACTTGGAGTTATTATGCTTTTTTACTGGCTCTTTCATGGCATTGAAAATGTTAGCTAATGGTGTCATTTTTAGCATTTTTTAACTTGAGAGTTGGGCGATATTTTTTGACCAGATTTAATTGCCACCCTAATGGCATATAATCTTACGAAATGACTCAGGTTTGAGTCCCTTTCTTATAAGAGTTTGTGAGTCCACAGCCGAATGCTTGGGTAATGTTCCCACTACCCAGAGGTATTCGAGCATAGGTTAACCATTCCTGAGACTCCACAAGCCATCCGGATATTTTCAGAAAAAAAGAACCGGGAAGCAGAAAGCAGATAGAACTCTTCTCCTTGTCTAAGTAATAATACTTAGGCAGCAGTCGATCGACAGTATGCGACTGTATGAGGAGATACAGCGTATTCCAGGTTTATGAAGTGTAGAGGGACTTACCCTGGGCCGTTTCCCTACGGGGAGCGAACGAGCTGGGGTTTAGTTAATCAACATAGAATTTGCTGTAAGGAATGAGAATTAAATAACTTCCACTCTTGAAAGTGGGATGGGCTCTTATAGCCCGTCATGAGTGGACGGGCTATAAGAGCCCATCCCACAATAACAATTAAAATTGTAAGTTATTTAATTCGCGATCCTAAGATGGACTGCGGTGAAATAACTCTAATTAAGTTTGTAGTGACGATGGAAGTCCTCAACCTCCTCCCTTGAGGATTTTGAAAAATATTATAATGAGTCATGAACCGAAATCGATTTAAAATAGCCAATCATTAATCAGCAATCACCCATCATGAACCACTAATGACTCCTGACTAATAAACATCTCCATAAATTAAATTTCTACCTTCCAGTAGCAAAGGTTTGAGTTTATTTTTTGGAGATGTCTAATAACTAATGACTAATGACTAAAATTGCTTCATCGCTCTTTCCATATCCCGCTTATCTTCGCGTTTCTTCAAATCTTCGCGCTTGTCGTACAGTTTTTTCCCTTTACCCAAACCGATATCCAGTTTTACCCAGCCGCCTTTCAAATACATTTTTAACGGCACTAAAGTCAAGCCTTTTTCTTCGACTTTGCCGATTAATTTGCGAATTTCCTGCTTGTGCATCAGCAATTTACGAGTGCGGCGGGGTTCGTGATTAAAATAGTTGCTAGCACTTCTCCAAGGCGAAATGTGAACGTTGATCAGCCACAGTTCCCCGTTCCGAACTAAACCATATCCGTCGCGCAAATTGGCTTTTCCTTCCCGAATAGATTTGACTTCGGTGCCCTTCAACTCGATTCCCACTTGGTATGTCTCTATAATTTCATAGAGATGGCGCGCTTGTCGGTTATCGCTAACAATTTTGTATCCTGGACTTTTTTCGCTCATTTTTACCTCCGATAAAATTAATTATTATAACGCTAGCTTCTCTGTAGAGAAAATCGAAGCTTGACAAAACTTAAATAATCGGTCTGGACATTACCAATTTGGCTGAGCTAAGATGTCACCAACGTGAATATCAAGCGGTATCATGCAGCGCACCAATATCACTGATTCTGCAATTCCAGATTCTGTTACTCCTCATCCTGCGGTTAATTTGGTTTGGCTGGCTCCTTTTTTGCTGGCGCTTGCTTGGTTTTGGGCCAATATCTCGGCTGTTAAGTGGCTGTTATCCTCGTTTGTTGAGATACCCACACTATATAAAATAGTAATTGGCTTTCTGATTGTAGCATTAGTAGTGCGATCGAGCGGGAACTCCGCTCGCCCCTTCGGATTTTCACCCAATTTCGTTTTAAGGCGAGATCCGCTGCTGTTAATGTTGGGTGCGGGTATTTGCTCGATCGCCCTTCAGTACATAATTGATATCAAACAAGTTACTGTCCTGCTATTTATCCTCGGAACTTACGGGCTGTGCGGCTTATTGGTGGATTCCAACTTTTGGCGAAAAAACTTACCAATTGCGGGCTTGCTTGCTTGTATTTTACCATTTAATAGTCAGTTGAATAGCGGCTTAGGTTTGCCCGCGCGAGTCCTCACTGCTCAGGTAGTAGAACAGTTGCTTTCTCTGCTGCACATTGGGGCTATTTCTTCTTACGATATTATCATTTTGGAAAACGGCATCGCTCAGGTTGACGTGCCTTGCAGCGGCATTAAAACTCTCTTAGTGGGAACGCTATTTTTGCTTGCTGCTACCTGGCTAGAAGGGCGTAAATTGAGTTTAAAATGGCTAGCAGTCGGCGCTGCTAATCTCTTAATGTTGGTATGTGCTAACGCTGCGCGGGTTGCCGTGTTAGTCCTGGTTTCAGAAGTTTTTCAACAGCCCAACATAGCACAAATTATGCACGTTCCTCTGGGAATTGTCGGTTTAGTATGTGCTTGTTTTGTGACGTGGTTAATGCTGCAACGAGTACCGAAATTTCAGCCAGAAAAAACCAGCGGTACTTCTGCAAAACCCAACTCAGAAAGACTACAAAATCACCCTTTAGCAAAACCCGGAATAATTGCAGCAGTCACAGTTTTGGCACTCATGGCTCAACTGTCTCATGTAGAAACGTCAAAAATGGCGATCGCACCTTTAACATTACCTGAATACATTAAATCAGAGTCGATTTCCCTGAATCCTAGCGAACAAAAATTCTTTGGCAACTATCCAGACACGCAAACACAAAAAATCAGATTTGTCGCCGGCAACTTGCGCGGTTCCATGCTCACCGTAGCGAGCACATCCTGGCAAACTTATCACGCCCCCGAGTTGTGTTTTGTAGCGAGCGGAATTCCCGTCAATGGCATAGAAAAAAAACAACTAACTCCTTCCGTAACAGCGCGCTGGCTGTCTCTCAAAAACAACCAATTATCAGCAGCATACTGGCTGCAATCTGCACAGCTAACTACAGATAACTTCATGTCCCGTATCGGCAGCGACCTTACCCACAAAAACCACAATTGGGTGCTAGTTTCCATTTTATTTGACAGTTCGCTACAAGCCGAGAATCAGGAAGTAAAAGAGTTTGCTGGTAACGTCTACGATACCGTTAAACAAAGCTTACAAGGAGAAATAAATGAAAATTAAACAGGTGTTTGATGGAGTTTTTAAAACAATTTTTTGGCTGTGGAATTTGACATTTTTATCGATTGTTTACTTGGGAATTTTGCCTATTCTAGGAGTGCCATTAATTAAGGCGACAATCGATGGCACTATCCCCCTAGAGTTTTCTTTGACGATGGCAGCTACGATCGCAGTACCCACCCTATGTACTGTAATAGGAGCTAGGCGTTTTCGCAAGCAACCCCTACAGCTAATGCGTTGGTTTTACGGCGTAGAAGCACCGCTATTTTTGCTTTGTTTGCTGCGCTTGTTTTTGCTGCGAGAACTCACCCCAGCTAGTTCTCAAATCATCGCTACTATTGCTTTGTGCATTGCAGCATTTTCAGTGGAAATGCTGTACGGATATCTGGGTAAAAGAGAAAATGTGCAAAATATTTTCGATTCCCAGAATTCCCATAATCAACAGCCTCGTATTTTCAACTTAATCGGAGAAAAGCGAAGTGCGTGGCTGCAATTAGGATGTCACAGTTTAATGGTAGTAGTTGGCACTTGGGCGGCAACATTGCTGCTTTATTACGCTGTACCTGTGGCATTGTATACACTTTATGGATTCTTATTTGTCGTCATTCAATTTTTCAAGTTTACATGGGTTTCACCATTTCTGGAGATGTTTAAATACGGGGCGTGGGCCTCGGCTTTAATTTGGATACCGCTATCGTTTATATTGTTTGGTTTAACCTGTAGCTTATTCGTTGTCATGCCTTCGCTGTACGGATTTCTCTACATTCATTCCGGGCGGAAAATATGGCAGAGTTTTGCTGCACAATACGGGAAAAATAAAGCACTAATCGGAAGTTTGGGAGTCATAGCAGCTTGGCTGGCTATTTTCTCAGCTTTGCAGCAGCAGCCACAAGTTGCAGCGCTGAAAATGCTGGCGACTCCCCCCGCAAATGACACGGTTCGCCAAACTTTATTAGCCAAGTCTGATATGATTCGATCCGGCTTAGTTAACGCTTATTTGTCCCCTTACCGCTACCTGAGCACGGTAGGAGAAAACAACCACATTTATGAGATATACAAAAATATTTGGATTTTCCCTGACGCAGCGGCTCAAACCTTGCAGAACAGCTATAATTTTTTAATGTCGCCGTTTTTGTATCAAGGCTCTAGTGCTGATGTGGAAAAAGCAGAAAAACTCTACGGCGAATTCTTCGATACGGAACTGCAAAAAGGCGACACAGAAGCAGTAAAA
This sequence comes from Microcoleus sp. AT8-B5, assembly GCF_036705565.1. Taxonomy (NCBI): domain Bacteria; kingdom Bacillati; phylum Cyanobacteriota; class Cyanophyceae; order Oscillatoriales; family Microcoleaceae; genus Microcoleus; species Microcoleus sp. AT8-B5. The sequence goes on along the minus strand of NZ_JAUBUY010000073.1, from coordinate 14,769 downwards.
CACGCGGTGCAGTCAACCTCAAATCGTGAAGAAGCGAAAGCCGGTTTGCTGAATGTCAATCAGGAAAAAGTATGGTTGCAGTCGCAAGAAGTTACAGTCAAAGAAAACGGCGACTGGGCTGACGTTCAACTCTACGAAGTTTACAAAAATCAAACGCCGAACTTGCAAGAAGTATTCTACTACTTTTCCCTGCCGGAAAGCGCCGCAGTTACAGGAGTTTGGCTGGGAGATACTGGCGATTTAAACAAACGTTTTGTATTTACGGTATCGCCTCGCGGTGCAGCCCAACAAGTCTACAATCAACAGGTAGTAGAAAGAGTCGATCCGGCTTTGCTAGAACAAATTGGCCCCAAACAATACCGCTTGCGGGCTTTTCCAATCCCGGCTAAACGAGAATTCACCCAAACAGAAGGGCCAACGGAAATGCACCTGTGGCTTACTTACAAAGTCATGCGCCAGCCCCAGGGTTGGGCGATGCCTGTTTTGGCTGAAAAACGCAACATTTTTTGGAACCAAAATACTCGCCGCACGATCGCCGGAAAAGAGGTAAAATACAGTCGCAAAGAAGCAAGAGAAACTTGGCTACCACACTTTTTGCCCGCAGTCGCACAGCAACCGCTAACCGTGCAGCAGGCGATTCTACCGGGAGGAAATATCATTTCTGCTAAGCCGTTGGCTGATGCAAATTACTCGCTACCGCAAGGCAAGAAATTTGCAGTTATTCTCGATACTTCCCGCAGCATGGCGGCGGAAAGTAAGGAAGTAAAAGAGACTTTTGAATGGTTGAAAGCTAATGCAGCAGGCAAAAATGGTGTTGATGTGTATGTCGCCAGCGCTGCGGGAATGCCACCTAAGTTTGTGGAAGATGTACGCAATTTCGATGCGGCAAAGGTGACATTTTATGGTACAATCCAGCTCAAAGATATGCTGCAACAGTTTGCACAGTTGCGGGGCGATAAAAGTTACGATAATGTATTTTTGGTGAGCGATCGCCACAGTTATGAATTGTCGGACGATCGCAAACTTAAACTTTCCATCTCTTCACCCCTATGGACAGTGCATTTGGGAGGTTTGCCCCCCGGCTACGACGACGCAACATTGAAGGCTATTCAAGATAGCGGTGGCGGAGTTTCTACAGATATGAAAGAGGCGATGCAGCGAGTAGCAACGACAGCAGCTTCGGGCGAATCTACAGTTAGCGTTGTTGACGGCTATGCTTGGAGTTATGCCAAAAATTCCAAATCAGAAAAGACACTCAAATCGGGGGCTGTTACAGAGCTAAAAGATACCGGAAATGAAGGGTTTAAACCCATAGCTGCGCGGCAGTTGATAACTGCACTTAGCAAGCAGAAAAATTCAAATCAATTGACGCAATTGGATGCGATGCACGCAGTAGCTAAAAATTTCAAAGTGGTGACTCCGTATTCTTCGATGATTGTGTTAGTTAATGACGCGCAAAGGGAGCAGCTAAAGGCAGCGGAAGCTAAGAGCGATCGATTTGACAGAGAGGTAGAATCGGGTAAGGAACAGTTGAGTAAGCCGAATAATCCTCTGAATGTTTCGGGGGTTCCTGAACCCGAAGAATGGCTGCTGTTGACGGTAGGTGCGATCGGGCTTTTGGCAGTTTTTCTCCGTCAGCGGCGCGCGAAAACGGTATAAAGTACACATGGGCGCAGAAACCGGGTTTTTACCTAATTTAGGGTGTGTAACAAAGTATTTCGTAAAAAACCCGGTTTCTTTGTCGGAGTCCGTAAGTCCTGACTAATTTATTTCTACAAAAACTCGATCGCCCTCAATCTTTACCGGATAAGATTCCAGGGAATCGGCGGGTGCATTCAAACATTTACCCGTATCTAATTTGTACTGATATTTGTGAAACGGACAGGTAATGATACCGTTGCTGACTTTACCCATGTCGATCGGATATTCTAAATGAGTGCAAGCATTGCGGTAACAAGTGACATTCATGCCTTGACGGTTCAAAATCACTGAAGTTTCGTCAACTTTTACCTTCAAGACACCCCATTCGGGAACTTGATTTAGCGCTGTTATTTCTAGCCACATATAATCTTCCTCGCTTTAAATAAATTATTGCAAATTCATGGGCGATCGTCCTTGAATGCAGCAAGGGCGATCGGTGGGGCGCTCTCCACACCTGAGAACCTAACCGTTTTCCTCGCCATTTCCCAGGTACAACCTGACGAATTCATCAGCCGCCTCCCGATTGAATGTCTGCAACGCTTGCTTAATCGCAAATACCGCCTCAGCGGATGGATCTCGTTCTTCACTCACCCAACGGCTAACGTTTGAGCGATCGATTTCCATCTTTGCCGCCAATTGATATTGACTGATATCGTATGCCTCTAATATTTTTTTGAGGGCTTTACCTGCTCTTGCCATGTTCCCGATTTTGTCAGAGAGTCATGCTCCTGTAAACGTTGCTGATTGTCATCTAGGGCGCTACACTAAGGTAGGAGCGAGATCATCCCGTGCCAGTTATGCTTGAGATAGACTAAACAAATAGCGATTGTGGACATTAACCAGCAAAAAGAACAGTTCAGTTATGCGTATATTTATGCAGTTGCTGCCTCGGCTGGCTACTCCTTCCAGATAGCAGCTAGACTATTAGATTTTGACGGCATCGATATCATTCTTGCTGGCGGTATGGGAAGTGGAATTATTCGATATCCCCGACTTGAACTCCAGGTAAAATGCACATCTAGGGATGTGATTGGACAGGAAGCAATTAGATATCCGCTCGAAGTCAAGAACTACAATGAATTGAAAGTAGAAAATATTCATACTCCCCGACTGTTAATCCTTGTAGTCGTACCCGACAATTTAGACAATTGGCTAATCCAATCTCAACAGGAACTTTGCCTGAAATATTGCGGTTATTGGGTTTCTCTGCGAGGTCAACCCCCAACCCAGAATCAAACCACTGTTACAATTTCCATACCCAGACAGAATATCTTTAATGTAAATGCTCTTACCACCCTCATGCAGCTAATAGAAGCAGGCGAAACTCTATGATAGTCACCGTTCGAGATCCCGAAATTCTCAAAAATCTACAGCCAGAAATTGTGCGTACTTACCTCGAAACGCATTGCTGGCAAGAAGTGCGACAAATTGACGATAAAGCTTCTCTCTGGAATCGCCACAGCGAAACCTCAGAAGAGTTAGAGATTCTGCTACCATTAAAACCAGAATTTTTAGACTTTCCCCGCCGGATGGCTGAAGTTTTACAAACCCTAGAAATTGCTGAAAATCGTTCCCAGATCGAAATCCTCAGCAATCTCTTGACATCAGCTCCTAACATTACCATTCAAGGCATAGTTACCAACTTGCAAGAAGGATTATCAGCAGGAAAATTAACTTTGACGGGCGTTATTGTTGGCAAGCTGCGGCGCATTCAGTTAGAACTAGCAGAACCAGTCTACGAACTGGCAGTCAAAGCTTATCAAGCCAGAATTCCGGTTATTTGTCAAGGCAATTTAGTTAAACAAGGTCGCTCTTTTTTACTGCAAAATACCCATCACTTTACATTAGATTTAGATGCCTGGTTGGAATGAATGCTATGTACTATAATCCAATACGCTTGGGTTAAGGAAAATTGTAGCGGAAATGTTGGGTGGAGTGAAACGGAGGGTTCGTTCCACGGGCCCAACCTACGCACGATCGGTTTTTTTAGCACTAACTGAACCGTATTGTACTATAATCAACCTAAAGAGCGATTGTGAAAGGATTTTCATAAAATAATTAATGTCTTTATTCTTGAGCACGTCCATGAATTGGGAGATGACCGCGAAGACTTAAAAATTATCGGTATTTATTCGACTAAAACATTAGCCGAATCTGCTAAGGCAAGAATGCTCTCCCAACCCGGTTTTATAGATGCTCCAGAAGGCTTTCATATAAGCTGTTATCCCTTAGATAAAGACCACTGGAACGACGGCTATGTCACTGTTTATTATTCTGATTCTTAACCTTTTCCCTACGGATGAATCTGACTCAAAATCACCCTCAACCTGTCATAATCATCCTTCAACAAAACACTCAAACTCCTCCCCGCTTCCACCAACCAAGATCGATCGCGCATCCGCAACTGATAAATCTCCCGAATCGCCGCCGCCGTCAGCGCCTCCACCGGCGCATTAGTCACACCCAGCAGCGTCCTCAAAAAATCCAACTGCACCGTAAAATCAATCACCTCATCCGGTTCGCAGCGATAAACCGCCTGGTGAATTTGCGGCGGGCGCGGCGGCAAATACTGATAAATTTTACCCCTCGATGGGCCGTGACCGTTCAACCTTTCCGGCGCAGCCTCAAACCCCACAATCGCCACTCGAAACTCGGTTTTTAGCATCGCAAAAATCTGCGGTTGTTCTTCCCGCAACTCTTCGAGGGACAAACCCAAAGCGCGAGCTCTGTGCACCGAGTCGATCGGGCTAGTCGTAGCGTAATAAACCACGCCGTAAATTTGATTTTTCGACTCTTCATCCTCGGCCTTCACCCAACTCCCAAAAGGCGGCATCACGGGAAAACTTAAATCTTCCGGTTCCAAACATTGAGCCAAAAACTCCGAAGTTGCCGTCTCGATCACCTCAGCAATGCGATCGGGATGGCGCTCTTTTGTAGCAAATTGGGGTAAAGGTAAACGCATAGTTTTAGTGATTAGTCATTAGTTATTAGTCATCAGTCATTAGTCATTAGTTTTGTGTTAGTTATCAATGCTATTGGGTCAGTGGCATAGACTTGGGTACTTTGGCAATTAAAGGAATTACGAATAACTTCTATATGTAGGGTGCGCACTGCGCACCTTACCCCTATAAGAAGTGCATTAAATCATTTTTTGCGTCTAGGACTGAATGACCAATTACTAATTCCTCTAGTGTTGGACTCACGCGGGTCATAAACCCGGTTTCTTCCTAGATATTTCGCTACTAAACCAAGATTTCCTGCCGAAACCGGGTTTATGAGGCGTCAATCCTGTCCCAATGACTAATGACCGCTGACTATTTCGCGCGGCCAGCCGTAGCATCGACAAGTTCCAACTGCGACAGGCGGAACGTAATCAGCTTGTCCCAATTCCCGCCTTCAAACAGTACCGCGACCTTTCCGTCGCTAACTCGCTGGACTTGTCCTTGAAAGGCGTAGTAAATCTCACCCTTATCTTTAACTCGAACTGCCGAACCTGGAAAAATCATAATTCTTTGAATGTTAAGTTTGCTCTTTATAGCTTACCGTTTCTCGTTTCTAGTTCCCAAGCAGAGCCTGAGAACTAGGCAAATCTTCGTCAAGCCGAAGACACGAGGCAAAGCCCAGAAACGAGAGTTTGTTAGGCTAAGGCTGCTACGGAAACTTTACCGGCAATGCGGCCCGCGATCGCCCGCAACTCCCTAGCTGAAGCAGAACCCGGTTGCCCCACCACGATCGGCACCCCCGAATCGCCACCTTCCCGCAACGGAATTTCCAGCGGAATGCGGCCTAACAGCGGCACTCCCAACTCAGCAGCAGTCTTTTCCCCGCCACCCGAACCGAAAATATCGTATTGCTTATCGGGCATATCGGGTGGCACAAAATAGCTCATGTTTTCCACAATTCCCAACACCGACACTCCCAACTGCTGGAACATCTTTAACCCCTTGCGGGAGTCCAACAAAGCGACAGTCTGCGGCGTCGTCACGATCACGACACCGGCCATCGGCACAGCCTGCGCCATTGTCAACTGCGCGTCTCCCGTACCCGGAGGCATATCGACAATCAGATAGTCTAAATCGCCCCAATTCACCTGATAGAGGAACTGCCGAATGATCCCGTTCAACATCGGGCCGCGCCAAATCACGGGTTGGTCTTTGTCAATTAAAAACGCCATCGACACTAATTTGACGCCGTAGTTGAAGGCGGGTTCGAGGCTTTCCCCGCTTTTTCCGTCCCTAACCATCACTTTTGCGTCCCCCAAACCCAACATATTGGGGTCGTTGGGCCCATAGATATCCGCATCCAGCAAACCCACCTTAGCGCCGGTTTGGGCTAGCGCTACTGCGACGTTTACCGCCACCGTGCTTTTGCCGACGCCGCCTTTGCCGCTGGATATTGCGATAATATTTTTCACGCCTTCAATGCCTTGGCGATCGACCACTCCCTTCTGCTGCGGCGTCTCGGCTGTCACCTCCACTGCCACTTTTTCGACTCCTGGCAACTGTTTGACCGCTTTTTGGCAATCTTCGACAATAAATTCTCGCAGCGGGCAAGCAGGCGTTGTCAGCACTAAAGTAAAACTGACGACACCGCCGTCAATTTTTATGTTACGAATCATGTTCAATTCCACCAAACTCTTTTGCAGTTCGGGGTCTTGCACGGGTCGCAGGATTTCTAAGACTGAACTAACATCGAGTGTATTGGGCATTGTGTTCTCCACCATAGCTCTGCAATTGGGTTTGCGAATTTTCGATCGCAGGTTTAAGTATATTTTTATTGCTATTTTTTAATGTAACTTCATAGCGATCGTTTGCAGACCTGCGGTGGCATAATTACATGACGACAGGATTTGGGACTCACGGTCAATCTCAAACTCAAATGCGATCGGCAAGAATTTCTACGACCGAAAGCAATTTGGTCACAATAGGCGAATTGAGCCGTGGTCGCAATTCTTCAATTCTTCAATCTAAAATCTTAAATCTTAAATCGGATGACAGTTTCTACCACACTTAAAACCGCCACTTCCCCGTTTTTGCCGCCCGCTGACTCTAGAGCTAGAGTCAGCCAATTTATGAAAACCCTACAAGACGAAATTTGTCAATCCCTCGAACAGCTCGATGGCGTTGGCAAATTTAAGGAGGACTCTTGGGAACGCTCCGAAGGCGGCGGCGGACGTTCTCGCGTCATGCGCGAAGGCAATATTTTTGAACAAGGGGGAGTCAATTTTTCCCAAGTTTGGGGCGAAAGTTTGCCGGCTTTGATTCTGGCAAAGCACCCAGAAGCCGCCGGTCACGATTTCTATGCAACTGGCACTTCGATGGTGCTGCACCCCCGCAATCCATACTTGCCGACGGTTCATCTGAATTATCGCTATTTTGAGGCCGGTCCGATTTGGTGGTTTGGCGGCGGTGTGGATTTGACTCCTTATTACCCGTTGGCTGAGGATGCAGCTCATTTCCACAAAACTCTGAAAGCAGCTTGCGACAAACACCATCCCGGATATTATCCGACATTTAAACTTTGGTGCGACGAATATTTCTATCTCCCCCACCGCCAAGAAACCCGCGGCGTCGGCGGCCTGTTTTTTGACTACCAAAGCGCTCAAGGCGCGCTTTACCGCGACCATCATGTCAAAGGCAAAGCCGCTGAGTGCAGCAACAACATCGGCGTCCCGGAACCTAGGACTTGGGAGTCGCTGTTCGCCTTCGTACAGGACTGCGGTCGGGCATTTTTGCCGGCTTACACCCCCATAATTGAAAAGCACCGATCGAAAGAATACGGCGAGCGCGAGCGTAATTTCCAACTTTACCGCCGCGGCCGTTACGTTGAATTTAACTTGGTGTACGATCGAGGCACGACCTTTGGTTTGCAAACCAACGGACGCACCGAATCGATTCTCATGTCCCTGCCACCTTTGGTACGCTGGGAATACTGCTACGAGCCAGAACCCAACTCTCCAGAAGCCGAACTCTACTCCAAGTTCTTAAAACCGCAAGATTGGGCGAATTGGATGCCTCAGCAGTCACCGACCTGAGTTAAACTACTGGGACAGTAACCACCGCGATAGATAATAAATTTGAGGGAAGGGTCAGTGATTCATATTGATCAAAAAACCCACACGCTTCAAGACGGTACAACAGTTATCGTCTTAGCACCGACAGGACGGTTGGACATCACTACAGCTTGGCAATTCCGCCTCAAGTTGCAAGAGTGTATTTCCAAACTTAGCCGCCATGTTGTAGTGAATCTTGGTCAGGTTAACTTTATCGATAGCTCTGGCCTGACCTCACTTGTAGCAGGTATGCGGGATGCGGATAAAGTTAAGGGAAGTTTCCGCATTTGCAATGTTCATCCAGAAGCCAAACTGGTGTTTGAAGTCACCATGATGGATTCTGTGTTTGAAATCTTTGAAACGGAAGAAGAAGCTCTAGAGGGGGTGCCGCGCGCAAGTTAACTACTCCCGCTGGCATCGGTTGCGGTGTAAGCGCAATTTAAGCTTGAGGCTCACAAAAAGCGCCGGAACCCTGCACAAGAACAGGAAGCAGGTAAATTATTGCCAGCTTCCTTATGCTTTCTTCCTTTCTTGAGAGGTTGAGAGGTTCACCAAAACACTAAAGTAGAAGAATAGGTCAAGGTAAAGTCTTGCCTTCTATCCTAGATAGCTATATTTTTCTTCCTAGTTTCTTGTTGCTTCTTGCTTCAAACCAATATCTCAGCAGCAAAATCCTGACGCTTGACAAATCTAAAAGGGCCCATTAAAGCTCCCCAGATAGCCTTGCCTGTGGTGGGGCTTATTCCTTTGTCGTAGCTGAGAAATTCCTCGCCTGCGGCTTCAAATCCCAAGTCTACTTGGTAATTTTGCCCCCCGTAGGCAAAGCCGCAGCGAGTGCCCTCCGGCAAAGATGCCCGAAATCGATAGCCGTTTGAGGCTAAATTTTGCACCGCAACCGAGAGGGTGCAGCCGGGAAGGAGTTGGATTTGCTCCTTCGTTAGCTTTCCAAGCAAGTCGGGGTTGCAACCGGCTCCTTTGACGGCTGTAATGTCGTTGAACATATAATACTGAGCTTCGATAAGTTCCGGCGCTATCTGTGAGTGCCTCAGTTGCACGATGCGAGGGCGGTATGGCTTGTCTAATTCCAGAATGTTGGCTTGTTCGGCAAACAGGGCAATGCTGGGTTCGGAAAATAAAGGAACGGGTAGTGGTCTTTGCCACATACGAAGGTGGACGTACCACGCCGGCTCTGCTAGCGCTTGTTCTCGGTTGTCAAATTCGCCCGCCATGTACTGGGCTAAAGCTATTAATTCAGGAGAAATTGTCATGTTTGTTTTTTGAGGATTAGGGATTGACAAGAAAAAGTTATTGTGATATGTAAAACCATATCAAGGCTGGGCAAGTCAGAAGATGAGATTTATGAGCGATCCCAGAAGAGCTATGATTGTAAAGATACTGGGTTTTTTCCCTCATATTGCGACATATTAATTGTTGCTGCCGATCGCGCGTAAAATATTTTTGATAAAATTTTGTCTCGCAATCCGGCGGCAACGCTTAAAAAACTGGCAAATTTTGTCAGCCCGATCGCCGAATTGACCCAGCCCAACAACGGATACCGTGCCACTTACTTAAGTCGTGGAAAGATAAAAATTTTAGACCAAAGTTCAAGCTCCCAGATTTATCTGTGGGGTAAATCTAAAATCTAAAATCTAAAATCTCAAATCGACTGACTCCCCCGACTTTACTCACGCCGCGCTGGCACGCCCGCTACGGCAAAATTATTTATCTATAAGACTCAGGTGAACAATAACCGTACTGTTTCAGATACTAAGCGAAGTTTCTATACGATTCACACTCGACCGATCAACTCAATTTACCGTCGAGTGGTGGAAGAGTTGATGGTAGAAATGCACTTGCTTTCGGCGAATGCCGATTTTCAATACGACCCGATTTATGCTTTGGGTGTAGTGACAGCTTTCGATCGATTCATGCTTGGGTACGCCCCAGAAGCAGACAGACTTTCGATTTTTAACGCTTTATGCAAGTCCCTAGAAGACGATCCAGAGCGCTACAAGCAAGACGCTCAGCGATTGGAAAGCTTGGCGGATAGACTTTCGGGCAAAGAGTTGCTCTCGTGGCTCGATCGCTCGACCAGCTTTGAAGATACAGCGGATTTGCAAGCGTCTTTAGGGGCGATCGCCAGCAACCCTCAATTTAAGTACAGCCGCTTGTTCGCGATCGGTTTGTTCTCGCTATTAGAAAAAGCTGACCCTAACTTGGTAAAAGACCAAGAAACGCGAAACGACGCGATCGCCAAAGTCAGTGCGGCCTTGCACCTGCCAGAAGACAAAGTTAGCAAAGATTTAGATTTGTACCGCAGCAATTTGGAAAAAATGGCCCAAGCACGAATAGTGCTTCAAGATGTCATCCAAGCGGAACGGAAAAAACGCGAAAAACGAGAGACAAAAGTTACCGCTGGTCCTTCGGCTGACTCTTCTGACAGCAGCAATTAATCGTTTAAAAGAAGTTCGGCAGCGGATTCGCTTTCTTCGGATGTAACTGATATCTTGCACCATTCTCAATTAGCCGTAGGGGCGGGTTCGCCAACAGCCTGAAAGCTTGCAAATAGGTTCTATAAACCCGCCCGACCCACGAAAAATCCTCTTATTGATATTGCTGCAAGATGTCAGATGTAACCGATGTCACGAACAAAGAAGAAGGAGTTTTTTATTTTTTACATAAAATAGAAAACTCTTAAATTTTAATTTTTTGTTTTTGAATTCTGGTTTCTGCCATCTGATGAATCTTGCTGGCTCAGAAACTAAAAATCCCGCTTTCTGAATGGAGCGGGATCGACTTAATCAAAATAGAGCTGTTGGATTGGTACTAAGGCTGGGGTTCAAAATTAGTGGCGTTAGCTTGCAGCCAAGTGCTTAGCTGTGAAAGAACTTCGTTTCCAGAAGACTTGCCCAAAGCTGTGGGGTTTGGGGTGTCGGGCCTGTCCAAGTTGCGGGCGATCGCTGCGTTGACTTCTTTGGAAATCAAATCGTGAAGTTGCTCTTTAGCCCTAGCCCTTTGAAAGTGAGCTCCCTCTTCAGTCGTAGCGTACAGAGGTGGCAGCCTATTTAAAGCATAAGCTGCAATATCTCCCACATCCAGACTCAGGTCGCTCGTCGCCTCAATTTCGGCCACCCTAGCGATCGCATCGCTGAGCACCAACTCTTCCATCACGTTGATGAACTGTTTGCGTGGCAGAACCACAACTTCGCCAGTCAACAAAGATCCCATCAGACGATCGAGAGCCATGTACTCTTCGATCGACAATTCCGAAGCCGTATTGCAGATCCGTCCCACCTCAGCTTCCATAGACGGCGTTAAATAGCCATCTTGCAAAGCCTGTTCAACAATTTTTTCAATACTCATATATGCGTCCCCGCTCAACGGCATCATCAATAAAGTTTTGTGAAGACGCGATTGTTAGCGTCTTGAGATTCGAGTTTTGAGAGTTGAGTTGAGAATTTTTATACAAATCCTAACTCAATACTGATAACCCATAAAGTTATCTGCACACCCCAGCACAAACTTACCCCATAATTGACTGATAAATCCGTCAAAACCTGTAAAAACTCCTACTCAACTCCCTGAAGCCGCCAAGGTACAGGATCGACGGCCTGCCCGTGCACGTAAAGTCCCCAATGCAGGTGAGGGCCTGTGGAAGCCCCCGTTGATCCCAGAGTACCAATTACTTGACCTGCTTTCACGACATCGCCTTCCTTGACATCAATCCGGGCCAGGTGCATCAAAATACTGGCTACCCCCTGGCCGTGGTCAATACCAACGACATTGCCGTGGATTTTGAACCCTTGGGATTCGCGTCCCACTAGAGACACGCGACCTGCTGCTGGTGCCACTACAGGGGAACCGTAAGCACCCGCGTAATCAACGCCGCGGTGGTAGTAGTCTTGAGCAAATACCCCATTATAATAACGTCGCACCCCGTAAATAGTAGTAATTTCGCCGGAGTTGGGGCGCAACAATTTGCCGTCCCAAAATTTTTCGGGTGTCACGAGTGCTTTAAATGCGTCTACGCGATCGAACTCCGCGTCTGTACCTTCGCTGTCTTTCCCAGGCGGTAGCCAGATGGATTGAGTAGGAAAATTTCGATCGCGCACTTGGAGACTCAAGTTCTGCACTTGTCCGTCACCTGCGACTTGGATTTGGCGAGCACCGGGTTTCTCTAGGGGCGTCGTCGGTAGCAGGGCCCGAAAGCGGCCGTTGCCGATCGGAAAAGCGGGGTAGTTTTTTTGCTGTAGAGAAACTGTTGGAGTTTCCCCGCCGTTACCGTCAACCTGAATCATTACTGACAGCGTATCTCCCAGTTGGGGATTTGTCGGCGTCACAACTACCTGCAAAGCTTGTACCGGCAGGGCAAAACTCAGAAAGCCAGCAACAATTCCCCCGATCGAACCAGCGGTTAGCTTGTTTGCTTTCAACTGCCCCCACCGCAAAATCCGACCCGTAATTATTTCCGTACTTAGCCCGCAGTTGTCTCGATTCACAGTCATTACCATCACTAGCAGTCCTTAACCTTTCTCTCGCTGATATATTTTTAACTATCTAGACTAACTCTAGCAATCCGCAATAAAAATTTCTGTAGTGCGGGGAGGAAAGCCCGCTTCAGCCAGACGCTCACACTACCGTTTCCACTACAAATTTAGGAGAACCCAAGTTTCAACAGAAACACTCTTCATGTCTAAGCGGATGGGATTATATTTTATCAGTCCTAGCTACTGTTACATAACTTTTAACAATTGCTATTAGTTATATTTCACGGCGCTACAACAAAATTATTTTTAATTCCTCTGCTGTTAAATCACTTCTTTCTTGGCAGTTTATTTTCGGATAACCTTGCTAAAACTCTCTAGTTATTGTAGCCTACTTTTGAGTAAATAGTATTAATTCCCAATTTTTCAATCTCACATCTAAAATGGTAGGAGATAAAAATTGAGAATTGCTATAATTTGATTACCTAAATTTACAGAGATTCAAAGGTAGCGGTGAAACCATCTAAGGTCAAGCATTCTTCCATAAATTCCTCTACATCGTTGACATTCTCAAGCTGATATTCCATGATGCGTTGACCATCACCTTTCATCTTTTTGGAAGAGGAAGGCGTGGCAGGATATTTGGCAGCGATCGCTTTGAAAGCTTTGGAATGGGTATCCCAGCTTTCAGCAGAACATTTTATGATTAAAAGCCACATGATTAAATTCCTCCTTGGGTTTGGTTTACTAATAGTCTAACACGAGTAAAACTTAGAGCGATAGTGCCGAAAAATCAAGGGATTCTGTTGTTTTGAAAAAAGCTAAAAGCCGAGCGACTATGTGAGCAACACCACCCTTAACATTAGACTCAACATTCAAAGGCATCACCGGATCGTGGAGTGATAAGCGTAACAGAAACCAGCCAGATTCGCTAGGTGACGTGCAGGAAATTCGCAAACCTTCGTAGTTATTGGGAACTATTTTCCAGTCTGCTTGGGTTGAGACAAATTGTTGCAGTTGTTCAATAACGCGAGATCCGTGAGCCTTGAAATCCTCCACACCAATTTTAATCCGAAATTCGGCACTTTCTTCTGGTTCTTTTAAATTCGCAATTAAATCTGGCAAAGATTGGTTTGCTAGCTTTGACTTAGCCAATTCAATCAATAATTTGCTGACCAAATAAGCGCCATCATCCAGAAAGTAATTTTCTTTCAAAGCTCCATGTCCAGAGGTTTCAATCGCCAGCCATGATTCCTGTCCGGCTTCATTGAGGCGAATCGACTCGTCAATCACATTTTTGTAGCCGCGTTTAAAGCGATGGTGAATTCCTTTTAAATCTTGTTCGATGAATTGTGTCAAGCCATCGGAGGTGATAGAATCGGTGACAATGGTAGAGCCTGGGTGTTCTTGTAATATAATGGCAGAAATCAAGGCAATTAAGCGATTGCGATTGAGTTCCTTGCCAACTTGATCGACGGCCGCACTGCGATCGACATCGGTATCAAAAATAATCCCAAAATCAGCTTGATTTTCAATTACCGCTTGACAAATTGACTGCATTGCCTGTTTATCTTCGGGATTTGGCACATGATTGGGGAAAGTACCATCGGGTTCTAAAAACTGACTGCCCGTAGTGTCTGCACCTAAAGGTTTTAAGACTTTATCAACATAAAAACCACCAGCACCGTTGCCCGCATCCACAACAATTTTTAGTCCTGTCAGCGGCTGCTCAAAGTTATCGGGATGATTGACTGCTTCCCGGATTTTTGTAACAAATTGGTTAGCATAAACAGAGATGAAATCATGCTTTGTAATGTTACCGGGCGATGCGGCTGGCTGGAATTTATTGCTTTGCGCTATTCCTAAGATATCTGTAATATCCTGTTTTTGTAACCCACCTTTGGCGGTGAAAAACTTTAAGCCGTTGCGATTAAAGGGCAAATGGCTAGCAGTGAGCATAATTGCGCCGTCGCAATCAAAACCAGGGGTAATGGTACTCATAAACATGGCGGGGGTTGAGGCCATGTCAAAGTCGTACACTGTTGCCCCAACTGAGGTGATTCCCTCCATGACAGCTTGCATTAAGGTTGGCCCTGATAGGCGACTGTCACGCCCGATCGCGATCGTTAATTCTGCCGCTGGTTTCTTGACTTTTTGCACCAGCCAACTGACAAATGATTTACCTAAGATTGTCGCAATTTCGGGGGTGAGGTTGACTTTTTCATTGGGAACGCCTTCGAGGGCGATACCGCGAATGTCTGAGCCATTTTGAAGTTTTGTCCAGTTGAAGTTTTGCATAATAATTGATGGTAAGTAAAAAGATCGGAGTCGGCGGTAGAAACTGATCGTACAAACTTTCGTTTGCTGCTAGACGGTTCGAGTCAGTTTCGCCGATCGTCTTTCGCGGACTAATAAATAAACAGGGGAGAAATTTGGGATTTGGTATTATATCATGTCCGGTGTGCGATTCGTTTAACCTAAATGGGTAGGTTCTCCTATCCAGGGACGGTTAGCCTAACTCCTAGAAGTTAG
>NZ_JAUBUY010000072.1:0-24360 GCF_036705565.1 Microcoleus sp. AT8-B5 | reverse complement strand
AAAATCTAAAATCTAAAATCTAAAATCTAAAATCTAAAATCTAAAATCTAAAATCTAAAATCTAAAATCGATTGACTGTTAATCGCGCAAAAGTTTCGATAAATCCGGGTCAGTTTGGTGTACTTGACCTAAAAACCAAGCGTGCAAACCTATAGCATACTGCGCGTACAGATGGCTAGCAGCGCCGGGAGTCAATTCAAGCACTAATGCGACTAACTCGGTGTCAGCCGGCCAAATCAGCCCAGAAGCAGGAGATTTTCGATCGCCTGTGCCGGTGCGGTTCGGGGAAGTTGCCATCAGATGCCGTGCCTATAGCCGTCACAGAAAGAGCGCCGTGCTATCTTAGCCGATTTTTATCCCCTTTGGGGGATGATAGTTGAGGGCGATCGATCGCCCAAATCTTTTGGTAGCTCCAAAAACTCGCTCTCCCGCCAGTTTCCCCCACCCTCCGGGATAGACAAAAACCACTAAAAAACCAACAACCTAAAACTCAATCTTTGTCAAGGTTTTCTTCCTTGTAACTAAACAGAAATATACCAGTGTTTAAAATCACATTCTGCGCTACAATTGTCAAAAGCTCGTAGCATCCTCAACTCCGATCCTAAACTATGAACACAACAGAAAAATCTAAACTATCCAACGAAAAAACTTTGGAGGCAATGAAGAATTTCTCCGAAACCTACGCCAAGCGCACGGGAACTTACTTTTGTTCCGAACCTTCCGTCACTGCTGTCGTGATAGAAGGACTAGCAAAACACAAGGATGAACTAGGCGCTCCCTTATGCCCTTGTCGCCATTACGAAGATAAAGAAGCCGAAGTAAAAGCCGCCTACTGGAACTGTCCCTGCATTCCCATGCGCGAGCGCAAAGAGTGTCACTGTATGTTATTTCTGACGCCAGATAACGATTTCGCTGGAACAAATCAGGAAATAGGAATGGATCAGATTCAAGCGGTCAGAGATACTATGTAATTAGTTAAGTAGGCGGTCGTGAAATGGCAGTAGTTTTGAAAAGAGGTCGTTATTTTTCCTATTTTTAAGACTTAGCTATTTAACCAAAATCGATCGCCGCCTACTCAAACACACATCCGCCATCGAAAATCCCCAATCTCCAATCGAATGACAGAGGAAATCCCCATCGACTTTTGGCAAGGTATCGAACAGTTTAACAGTCAAGACTTTTATGCTTGTCACGACACTCTAGAGGCTTTGTGGATGGAAGCTGGCGACCCAGAAAAAAGGTTTTATCAGGGAATATTGCAAATTGCCGTCGCGCTTTATCACTTAGGAAATCAAAACTGGCGCGGTGCAGTAATCTTGCTGGGAGAAGGAATAAATCGGCTCAGTTATTATCAGCCTAGTTATGCTGGAATTGCAGTTGAAGACTTGCTCGGACAAAGTGCTAAACTTTTGAGCGCTTTGCAACAAGCTGGCCCGGAAACAGTTGCTGATTTTTTACCTTTATTCGCAGGTACAGAAGTTGCAGGCTTGCAATTGCCGCGAATTATCAAAGTACCAAAAAGTTAAATAAAAGTTAAATAAATGTTTGTATTAGGGTGCAGTATACTTGGCCTCTACACAGAGGAGGGCTGGCTTTCTTGCCCGCTGCACAAGCAGATTTATTTGCTGTGGAAGGAGCATCTTGCCCGTTCCCGGTTAAGACAGTTGCAGCCACTGAGCAAAATAGCCAATTAAATTCGCTGTTGTCTTGCTAGGATAATTGGTTGAGACTATCGGGTCAATCGATCGACCTCACGGGAATCTTTCTGACCGTTAAGATAAAATATCTAACTGGAGATAATGCCCTTCAGCAATTTCACAAATATTGAGACTCCAAGCTTATGATGTCCTCCGCTAAACTACTCAATTCCCGAATATTCAAAGGATTATCGCTGCTGTTGCCCCTCACTCTGGCAGGCGCGATCGCCTCTCCCACCTACCCGCAAGCCGGGCCGCCCCGCACTCTCAGCGTGCGATCGGACATTCAAGAAGCCGACTCCAAAACCGGCATCGTGACAGCCCGCGGCAACGTCCAAATCAACTATCCAGCCCGCCAAATACAAGCAACTGCGGCTCAAGCTCAATATTTCAGCCGCGAGCGCCGGATCATTCTCAGCGGAGATGTTTACGTATTGCAGCAGGGCAACAGCCTGCGCGGCGAAACCATAACATACCTCATCGACGAAGGGCGGTTTATTGCCCTCCCAGACAACCCAGGACAGGTAGAATCTGTTTATCTGGTTGCCCCCGAACAAGATGCGGCAGCCCAAAATACATTGGGATCCCCACGTCCAACTACAGCCCCCCGGTAACAGTGGCTTGCAGCAGCGAAATTTCGCCTCAGCCAAAACCTACTACTTGGGATAGATGCGAAATTTCGTCTTTATAAAACTCACAAACTTGAAAAGGTAAAATTTAAATTAGAGACTCGATCGCACAAAGCTGCAGTCTGAAATTGAGCTTGTAGAGGTTGCCGGGAGCGAAAATGAAAATTGTACTCGAAAATATTCACAAGTCCTACGGAAAACGCAATGTAGTCAGCCGCGTCAACCTGTCAGTAGCCCAAGGAGAAATCGTAGGATTACTCGGCCCCAACGGTGCCGGCAAAACCACAACATTTTACATAGCAACCGGATTAGAAAAACCAAATCAAGGCACCGTTTGGCTAAACGATTTAGACATCACTAAATTGGCGATGCACCAGCGAGCACATTTGGGAATTGGCTATCTCGCTCAAGAAGCAAGCATTTTCCGAAACATGAGCGTGCGGGACAACATTTTGTTAGTCCTAGAACAAACTCAAGTGCCACGCTGGGAATGGCGCGAGCGAGTCGATTTCCTATTGCAAGAATTTCGCTTAGAAAAAATAGCATCCAGTTTGGGAATTCAAATATCGGGGGGAGAAAGACGACGGACTGAACTGGCCAGAGCCTTAGCCGCAGGGCGAGACGGGCCGATGTTCCTATTTTTAGACGAACCGTTTGCAGGCGTCGATCCAATCGCCGTAGACGAAATTCAAACCATTATTGCTAAACTGCGCGATCGTAAAATCGGCATCCTCATCACAGATCACAACGTCCGAGAAACCCTCGAAATTACCGATCGAGCCTACATCATGCGAGACGGCCAAATTTTAGCCTCCGGGGCTGAAGAAGAACTCTACAGCAACCCTTTAGTGCGACAGTATTACTTAGGTGACAACTTCGTGCGATAGTCTTTTGAAGGCATTCGGCAAACGGTAGAATTTTAGATTTGAGATGTTAGATTGAGGAGCAAACTGCAAAAATCCCAAACTATGAAAATAGCAATATCCAATTCTTTGAATCCCATCAACTGGCTGCCGAGAATTTCCGTAATGGACTGGTACATTACCAAAGAACTAATCGGCCCATTTTTATTTGGCGTTGGACTCTTTACATCCGTCGCCGTCACAGTTGGAGCCTTATTTGAATTAGTCCGCAGAGTAGCAGAATCCGGCCTCCCCTACGGCGCAGCCATAGAAATTTTTCTCCTGCAAATTCCCTACTTCGTAGTATTGGCTTTCCCCATGTCAATGCTGCTAGCAACCTTAATGGCCTACAGCCGAATGTCAAGCGACAGCGAACTCATCGCCCTCCGCAGTTGCGGAGTTAGCGTGTACCGATTGATACTGCCTGCTGTGATAATGAGTTTAATTGTTGCAGGTTTAACTTTTGGTTTGCAAGAGTTAGTTGTACCCGCCGCCAGCTACAGAGCAACTCTGACTTTAGACAGAGCCCTGAAGCGAGAAAAACCCATATTTCAAGATAGAAATATTATCTACACAGAATTTCGCAAACCAGAAAAAGGCGGCGACGAAATCCTGGCCCGCTTTTTTTATGCAGAACAATTTGACGGCCAGCAAATGAAAGGTTTAACAATTATCGATCGCTCCACCCCAGGCCTCAATCAAATCGTTTCTTCAGAATCCGCTACTTGGAATGCCTCAGAAAATACCTGGGATTTTTTCAACGGAACCGCTTATATAGTAGCTCCTGATGGCTCTTACCGCAATATAGTTAGGTTTCAACACCAGCAGTTGCAACTGCCCCGCACGCCCTTAGATTTAGCTGCGAGAGCGCGGGATTTCAAGGAAATGAACATTGCCCAAGCTTTAGAGCGTTTGGATATCCTTAAAAACAGTGGCGACGAACCGCAAATTCGCAAATTAAAGGTGCGAATTCAAGAAAAATATGCTTTTCCTTTCGTGTGCATGGTATTTGGTTTAGTGGGAGCTGCTTTGGGAACTCAACCGCGCCGCTCCGGTCGAGGAACGAGTTTTGGTATTAGCGTAGTTGTGATTTTTACTTACTACGTATTTTCTTTCATCACCAGTTCTATGGGCGTGAAAGCTGTTTTGACTCCGATTCTTTCGGCTTGGCTGCCCATCGTGTTTGGTTTGGGAATCGGGGGATTGTTGTTGGTGCGGGCTGCCGCTAGGTAAGTTTTACCAATAACATTGGGAATTGGGAATTGGGAATTGATAATATCGTTTTCGTGGCCGAACTTCCATCATTTAAGGATTAGAAAAAGTATTGATTTCGCCACCGCCAATGTAGCGTCCCGGAGCCAGGGAGCCTGGTGTAGCAAAAGTTTGAGGTTGAATGGGCTGCACGCCCTGATTGGTATTTTGGGGAACAACTCCAAAGTTAGGCTGCTGTGGTAAATTAAGCTGACTCGGTGGAGGTGTTTGAAATTGAGAATTCGCTGAATTGGGAGAGAATTGAGGGTTAATTATCTTGCTTCCCCCAATCCCATTCGGAAAGGGAGATGGACTGACATTCGGAAGTAGAGGCGTTGGCGAAGGTATGGCTACTGGAAGTGCCACAGGTTGAACTTCTGGTGCGAAGCCGGAACCAGATAAATCAGTTTGGTAGGGATTTTTCGGCAAAGCCACCGTTGCAGCCCCTGCATTAATTTCCGGGAGGTTCGGTACTCTGGAAGTTAACCCCGCCGATGATTCAGGGACTGTAGCTGTCGGTTTTAAGAATTCTTGAGATTCCTTGCTCGCAGTATTTGTCGGAGCCACAAGTGGCAGAAGTGCTGTGGGAACATTCACAGGATTTGCTCCTCCTTGAGCTGTAGCGGTCGTTGGGAGCAAATTTGTCGCATTTCCTGCAGCAGGATCGGAAGCCGGTCGATCGAGCAATTTAGCCGATTCTGCTGTTTTCTCATCCGAAGCCGCCGTTGGCGAAGTGTTAGCAACGACGTATTTTTTCATAGCTGCTTGCAGCGGACTCAAAGGCAGAGAATTTTCGTTTTGTTTACCTGAATTAGCATCGCTAGACGCCTCGGATAAAATTGCTGTCGCTGTACCCCCAGACTCAGGCTTAATCGTTTTTATCCCGGAAGTTAGTCTCTCGCTGCTAGATAAACTCAATGCTGATGTTGCGTTTGAACTTGGCAAGCTGGAATTTTGGGGGTTATTGTTTCCGGCCTCGACAGCAGGATTTGCTAAATTTGGCAAGGAGAAAAATCCGCTGCTTCCTACCTGCTTGGGTGCTGAAGATGGCTGAGGAGTTTCTAAGTCCCGATCTCGAAGTTCCTCGAATAAACCTTTGCTTTTTACTACTGATGAATTTAACAAGTTCAGCTCAGAAGCAGTAGATCCATTAAACTGATTGACTAGCACTGGTGAGCTGTCGATTTCAGCGGCAATGGCGGTATCTTCAGCAGATAGTCCCGATAGCGAAGCTGGAGTGTTTGAGGCTGGTTCTTCTTCGCCATCTATACTCAACCTTTCTGGATTTACAGAGACCTCCCAGATAAATAATCCCCCTGCACACAGCACGGCTAAGGGAGCCCAAACCGCCGGTTGCGTCCAGTGGCGCAACCGCGCTATTAGATAGCGGACTGATGTAGGAAATCGCTTAAAAATTGACATAGTTTTGCTTCCTTCCGAGCGTGCGGATTTAAAACTATTTTTCCTAGTCTACCACATCAATCTTGATTATTTTTGCTATGTCGGCGTAAGTGCGATCGGGAGCATCTCGGTTTGGCTTTTACTGTCGGTGTGCGATCGTCCGGCTGGCTATATTTATAGACTTTGCTGTGCGGGACGGCTCGGAGTCCCAAAAAACGCTTTTTACTTTCGGCCCAGATGCTCCGAGTACGATCGAACTTTTGATTGAAAGTTGCGACAGCTCAATGCAACCGGTGAAAATCCATAAAGCACTGGTAGAAATAAGTCTTGCTTTCCTTAAATCAAGGGGCATAACATGATAAAATCTTATGGGATGCGGTGCGCGGCCTGCCGGGTCTGTCAGCCGATCGACCTCAAACCAAAATGTCAAGGTAAAATTGGCAATTGGTGAGAACAACACCCAAGTAAAGTTGAGAGGAAATTAATGAAAAAAGTAGTTGAAGTATTAGCAAATCGGGAACAACTAATAGATCGATCGCTCGATATTGTGCTGTCGAAAATCTCAGAAGCCATAGCAGAACGCGGACTTTGTACGATCGCCGCAGCGGGCGGAAGCACACCAGAACCCCTATACAGATCGATCGCAGCCCAAGACCTGGCTTGGGACAAAATTCACGTTTTCTGGGGCGACGAACGCTACGTTCCCCCAGAACACCCAGACAGCAATCAAAAAATGGCGCGCCTCGCGTGGCTCGATCGAGTGAATATCCCCGCCAGCAACATCCACCCCATGCCCACAGGCGCCGGCGACCCCGCAGCCGACGCGGAGGCGCACCAAACCGAATTACAGCAGTTCTTCAAAGTATCCGACGGCGAGTTTCCTGCCTTCGACATCATTTTATTGGGCATAGGAGACGACGCCCACACAGCCTCTCTATTTCCCGGCACAGCAGCCTTGGAAGTCCGGGATGCCCTAGTAACTGTCGGCAACAAAGACGGTCAACCCCGCATTACCTTTACAGTCCCCTTAATCAACCGGGCCCGGTGCGTCATCTTCATGGTCGCAGGAGCCAGCAAACAACCCGCCCTTGCTCAAATTTTTGCCCCCGCAGCCGACGAAATGACTTATCCAGCCAGACTCGTTCAACCAGAGGGCGAGCTTTGGTGGCTCCTCGATGCGGCGGCTGGCGCAGCAGTAAAATAGCCCATAGAGTCGCAAGCGTGCCAACACAGTCAGCATTATCACTAACTCAATCTTGCCCATCACAGCTAACGTCACGGCGTCAGCTCAGTTGCTAGTATTAGAAGCAATATAAGAATTGTGGCGGTTAAAGTTAAAATTTGACCATATACACGACGAGTATTTTTGTCAGGAACCTCAGCCCTGACGGCATGAGGCTTGAAAGAGAAATCTAACAAGCCATTCTGACGGGCCAAGCGTCTTAACTGACTACGTTTTGTGAGTCACGACACCCGCTTGATACGAAGCTAGTCCCTTGCTCTGTCGCTAGTGGTTAAACAGTTCTCAGGTAACTGGAACAGTGCTGCTAGCCGGCGCAAGCTCCCTAAACAAAGGCGCGTGCTAACTTTACCCCAGAAATGGGAGATTGAGGACAACCATATCCTCACGGGGGGGCAACCATACCCCCCCTACCCCGCAAGGGGATTCAATTCAATGTAAAGCCGTCCTGTAAGGACGGGGTTTCAGACCCAAGGACTTTTGATGAGGCTGATTTGAAAATCTGGCCGATAGCAAGGAGAAATCGATGATTGTCTGTCCCAATTGCAATCACCAGAACCCCGACGGGGCCAGCCAGTGTGAGGCTTGCTACACGCCTTTACCTGCTACCGCAAGTTGCTCGAACTGCGGTGCAGCAGTTCAGACAGATGCAGCATTTTGCGGCCAGTGTGGCTTTAACTTGCGTCCGGGTTCCATATCCATAGTTCCAGAAGTTGAGGTGACAGTAACGTCCCCCTCGCCTGTAGGCCCCACAGTGGTATCGTCACCGGCGCCCGATTTAGTGCCACCCGATCCTCTGATGGCAATGGAACCTCTAGTTACCCTGAATAAGGGGCTCAACTTGGAAAAAACTACCGCCAGCATTCCGACGATTCCAGATCCCCCGCCTTCGCCCTCGGTTCCTGTTACAACTGAATCGGTGGCAACACCAGTAACTATCTCTCCTCCGGTTCCGGACCTGCAGCCAGCAGGTGTAGCTAAAACTCAACTGCAACAGCAGTCCGCGCGCCTGCTACACGTTCAGACAAATACCCCGATGGAATTGCCTCACAGTCTGGCTGTGGTTCACATAGGCAAGCCAAATGACTTAGTGCCGCCGGATATTGATGTTTCGGGATTTGCTAATTCTGAGATAGTTTCTCGGGTACACGCAAATCTCCGGGTGGAGGGAGATGCTTGCTACCTAGAAGATGTAGGCAGTTCCAACGGCACTTACGTCAACAATACTCCGCTACCCAAGGGAAACCGCCACCGGTTGCGACCGGGAGACCGCATCTCTCTGGGCAAAGGAGACCTGGTTACGTTTTTATTTCAAATCTCTTAGAGCGAGTTTGGATTGGGCGATCGAAAGTCTAAAATCTAAAATCGCATCTTGAGGCGCTCTACCAAAACTCAATGCTGCCAATGTGATTAAGCTGACCTTGCTACATCCACTCCAGTCTATACCCGTCCGCAGTTGGATCTTTGAAGACGAGCAGGTCGTGCGGATCGGGCGCTCGACCGAAAACCACGTCGTTCTTTTTAGCGCTGTGGTTTCTCGTCGCCACATCGAATTGCGGCGCAGCGGCATAACTTGGGAACTGATCAATTTAGGTACCAACGGCACTTACCTCGATGGTAAGCCGATCGCTAAGGTTCCCATTGTGGACGGTCTGATCGTTCACTTGGCTCGCTCTGGGCCGAAAATTCAAATCAACGTAGGCCCGAATCAATCCTCCGTCCAGTTAGGACTTCTTGGCGTCAAGCCCAGGGAGGCTAAGGAAATTCACGCTCCCTCGGCCGGCGTGCACATGAGCACGATTCCCGTTCCCGACCACAAAGAAGTTGGCACTTCCAGGGAAGAGGACGAGTTAACCCAGGCAGATAATAATCGCCATTATTCGGAAGAAGAATATTAAATCGGCTTCTTTGGACGATCGACATTTTTCAAAGGCGGCACTCAGGAGTTTATTTATGAGTACATCACCACAGATTGTTAGGCGCAGCGAACTGCAGGGCCGCCGCACCATCGACCGCAGAACGGCGGAAGAGGTCGGCAGGGTAGATCGGGTTTGGCTCGATGCTCACTCCCAACGGGCGATCGGCTTTACTTGCAAGTCGGGACTTTTGGGGAGCAAAAAAACTTGGTTCGCTTGGGCGCAAGTAGATACGGTGGGGGAAAATGTTTTTGTCACCATTAACCCGGAACTGCCGGAACTTCATCAGCCGGAACAAGCTGTTTGTCCGATCGGGCTTGAGGTGCTCACGGACGCTGGAAATAAGGCAGGTGCAGTGGTTGACTACCTATTTGATGTCCGCACGGGTTCAGTCACCAACTACCTATTTAAATCGAGCGGCTGGCGCGGTGTTTTAGACGACATTTACTTGTTACCTGTGGCAGCTATTTCGACCATCGGCAGCAAGCGGGCGATCGTCTCTGAAGCTGCTGTATCGGAACCCGTGCAGTACGCGGACGGACTGCACAAAAAAGTCGGTCTGGTAGCAGAGTTTTTACATGAAGATTTCGACAGAACTCTCAAAAATGTGGCAGGTGTGAAGCGGGGCGCTCAAAGTCTGGCGGAAAAATTCCAAGATAAAGCTCTCGAAGTCAGGGATGTAGCTCAAGAAAAAGTTGCAGAGTTGAAGCGGCAAAGGCAAGAATCTGTCCCGCCAGATCCGAATCCGGAGCCGCCTGAGTCAGATTTGAGCTGAAGTTTGGCCTTCCCGCTCGCCGGGGGACTAATTGCCGAGCGCATTTGGGGGCCGCGCGCGAGGAAGGTCGATCGGTATTTTCGCTATGAGAGATTGATGCCTTGTCGCTCAAAATTCCAGTGCTGCTCAAAGCATTGTATTTTAAAGGTATTGCATCAATAAGGAAAATGTTAGCAACTCAAAATGACCTATGCTGTTTGATACAACTCACATCTTGCACTATTCTCAAGAACAGGCATCTTGCCTGTTCCACAAAGAGTGAATTTTCTTGTGAAACAGGCAAGATCCCGCTCCCTAAACAAGTAATTGAGAATGGTGCAATATCTCAGATACAATCCACAAGTATTTTATCTAGACACCCCAGGATTAATAATTGGTTAACTTCTTTCTTTATAAACAGCAAGTCGTTGAGCAGTGACTCTCGCCCGACCGAGAACTCGAATCAGCGGTGCAACCAGCGCGGGTCTGAGTTAAATTCTCTGGTTCATCAGCGGCAAAAGGATTATTTAGCCGATAGAATTGAGCGACTCACCCATCGGCAGAATCGCTCCCTCACAGACCAAATTAATCAAGCGGTTAAAACCGCTGTCCATTACTGGGAAGTTCACCCGATTTATCACATCGTGTTTGGTTGTTACCGAGTACCGCAAAAATTTGCCCCTGCGCCAAAAGCTAACCCTCAAAAGTTGCTTCAAATACCTCAAGCAGCCAAAAGTTCGACTTTTAGGGCAGATAGGGGGAATAGTGGTCCACTGACGACGCCTTTAAAAAGCAAATTTTTTGCAGTTTTCTCCCAAAAAATCTCTCTGGAAGTATCCCCGTTGCTGTCTGGCGGTGGAGTGTCAAAACATCAGTGATTACCTTAACTCTTTTACATCCTATCCAGTCTGTCCCAGTTCAAAGTTGGTGTTTTGAATCAGAACCGGTGGTTCGGATCGGTCGATCGAACGACAATGATGTAATTATTTACAGCGCTGTAGTTTCCCGCCACCACGTAGAACTGTGGAATCACGCTAATGGCTGGGAAATTATTAATTTTGGTGCTAACGGCACTTATGTAGATGATAGACCGATCGCTCAGGTGTCCGTTGTGGACGGGATGACAATTCGCTTGGGCAATTCTGGGCCAAAAATCAGGATTCGGGTGGGCGCAATGAATCAACCGGGCAAAATAATCAAGCCACCGCAGCGCGAATTTCGCCAAAAGGACGAAGTTTCAAAAGACAAGTCAACTCCTTTGCCGGGGGGCGTGGGAATCATCGAAGACGATGAACTTGGAGGGATCACTCAAATCGATCTTGACTGAGCGGCAGCTATCTATCCCTGCTGGCTCGTTCCGACAAATATCCCGATGTCCAAATCGAGCGTCTAAGTAATACTGTGGTAAGTTGCCTGATTTGTGCCTAAATATCCCTATACATTAATTAACAGCTTCTTTAGTAGGATTTCAGCCTTCTAAAGATAAGATAGGGGGGATCTCGATCGATCTTAGTTCACTTTCGCTGCTTGCCCAGCGGCGGTAATCTAAGAGCAACTGGTGCATCAACCGCTGTTTGACGCTCAGCAGTACGCTCTTGAGCAAAGCATTCCCCGTTGCTTCTAAAATGGGTTTGGGCGTCAGCCAAAACGGCGGCGGTAATTCTACTTGCACTTCCAAATCCGCTTTTCCCCTCAAGTATGCTACCCCGCTGCTTTGGTGTACACAAAGCTTTCCTTTGAGATTGAGAGCAAAGCGATCGTTTATATAACCCACGCCACGAATTTCGCAGGCGACGGACTCCAAATTGATTGTGCCATCCGACTGGGCCCACACCCTCATGTCTACTGTGGGTTGAATGCTCAGCATCATAAATTGTAACGGTCGCATTTTTAAGCGGAAACAGTCCTCGCTTAGCTGTTGTGTGCGACTTTGATCGACAAGGGCGTTCACCAGTCGCCTCGGCTGACGCAGATAATGTTGAATGGGAACCCGTTCCTCTGGTACGGCGAGCTCAACGGATTGGGAAGAATTAAAGCGGGTATACATGAGAAAATATCAAAATATAGGATTCCTAAGCATATCTTAATAAACTATCACCTTTTTTTGGGTGACATAAGTCGCGTCCTAAGTCGTGTACCCAGCAATGTCATCCGAGAAATCACTGATAAAAGCTTTCGGGACATCGCTAATTTTTCATCATACTTCCTAGCTGATGAGAGTAAAGCAAACATTTGTAACCTAAAATTGCCTGTAAATGAAAATTTCGTTAGCGAAGCCCTCGAAGAGGATCGCACATCTCGGCCCTGTTGGTACAAATGCAGAAACAGCGGCTCTAGCTTATGTCAATTGGTTGAGCCTGGAAACTAACTTGGAATGCACCCTGTGTCCTTATTCCACCATTTCTCAAGCGCTAGAGGCATCTGCCGTAGGGCAGGTTGATTATTCAGTTGTGCCCGTCGAAAATTCGATCGAAGGCAGCGTGACTGTCACCTTAGATACACTGTGGCGACTCGATCAACTCCGCATTCAACACGCCTTAGTTTTGCCAATTTCCCACGCCCTAGTGTCTAATGCTAAAAATTTTAACGAGATTAAAAAAGTTTACTCTCACCCGCAAGCGCTAGCTCAGTGTCAGGTATGGTTGGGGCAGTTTATTCCCTCAGCCCAATTAATTCCGGCGAATTCAACCACGGAAGCATTGCAATATCTGGAAGATACAAATGTAGCAGCGATATCTTCGCCAAGAGCTGCTGAACTTTACCATTTGCCAGTGTTAGCTCACCCCATTAATGATTATCCCGATAATTACACTCGATTTTGGGTACTCAGTAGGAGTGGTGGAGAAATCGCCAACGTAGAACCAGGGGATCACTCATCCCTTAAATCCATTACACAATCTGCTTCTAAGTTGATCCTCGATGCTTCATCGTCTAATTGCACCCATACCTCACTAGCTTTCAGCGTACCTGCCAATATGCCGGGAGCACTGGTAAAACCTTTGCAAGTATTTGCCAGTCGCGGTATTAATTTAAGTCGGATTGAATCTAGACCGACTAAACGATCGCTCGGAGAATATATTTTCTTTATGGACGTTGAGGCTAACGCCTGCGAAGCATTTGTTCGATCGGCACTCGAAGAATTAAAAAATCACACCGAAACTTTAAAAATATTTGGTTGCTACAATGTACTGTCAGTAGTATAATTTATTTTTAAGTAAAACTTAGGAGGCTGGCGAGATGAATGCTGATGAACTTCTCAAGCGATACGCAGCCGGAGAAAGAAATTTTCATGAAACCAACTTGAAAGAGGCTTTTTTGCGAGAAGCTTTCCTAATTCATATTAATCTAGCCTGTGCAAATCTGAAGGAAATCAATTTTGCTTTGGCGAACTTAAGGGGGGCAAACTTAATAGCTGCCAAGCTAAAGAATGCTTGCCTAGTGATGACCAGCCTAAATGGGGCTAACCTAAGCGGAGCCGATCTAACTTTCGCAAGATTAACAGGAGCTGACCTGATTGAAGCAAACTTGGAAAACGCCAACTTGAGCGACACCAAAATGATTGGTGTTAATTTGAGCGGAGCAAACTTGGAAAACGCCAACTTGATGGAGGCGAACCTCCTAGATGCTTGTTTGGACAAGACAAACCTTGAAAAAGCCAATCTCAGCGACGCTAAACTGCGGGGAGTGAGTCTCAGAAGAGCAAACTTGAGAAACGCTTTTTTGTGTGAAAGTAACCTTGAGGGCGCTGATTTGAGCGGTGCTGATTTGAGCGGTGCTAATTTGAGCGGGGCATTTTTATGCGGTGCTAATCTGGAGGGAGCTAAGCTAGATGAGGCAAATTTAAGTGGGGCAATACATTTTTGCGTCAGACAAGTTTGAACTCACGGAATATATAACAGAATAATCCGACAATTAAGGACTAAAAAATATACTATTGACTTGGCTGAAAGTGAAGTCTATTTGCTGCTGTACCTTAGCAAAATGAAGCTGCATCTTGAGGATCTCTTTCTTGGAATTAGCTTGAGCAATCTTACTTTCCAAAGCCAGCAAGTTGCGATTGAGAGTTTCTACTCGCACAGTTTGGTAGTCTAAGTCAATTTTTAGTTCTGCTGCCCGATCAACTTGAACCTGCTGGCGAACCACGGCGAGGCGGATTGAATTCTTATCCTGTGTCTGAAGAGCTAGCAAAGCTCGCTGCTGCCACTGGTGGGCTTGAGATTCAGCTTGATTGTACAGCCACTGAATCCGCAGTTGGGCGGAAATCGCACTGCCAACAGCCTGACGCAGTTCTTTGAGAGGTTCCTGAATTTCTAAGATTAATAGTTCCCAAAGATTCATCAGTTCGGTGGTAAATTCTTCCCGTTCAACAGAGGCTACCAGTGCTTCTAATAGCAACAAATTTGGTTGCATTTGCTGCGTAATTGTCTCAAATATTAACTGTGCTTCGGACATTTGCCGATCGTAATTTTTTTCGGAGACTGCACCGGATGAGTGCTTTAATATTTTTTCGGTGCTGTCTACCTCAGCTTCTGCATCTGAACTTGAAGCTACAAAGGCCTGTAATTTTTCGCGGGCGATCGAATTCAGCCTTTGTCGAAGCAAATCGCAGGCCGCCCGCTGCACTCGCCCTGTTTCGCTTTGACAAATCTTGATGACTATTTTTAAGCCGGCATCGCCGTAATTCAATGTCTCTCTCAGGGCGGCGATTCGATGTTCTTTGACAGAACTAGACAGCCGATGTTTAACTCCTGCTAGTCCGCCGAGCACTACACCGCCCACAGGAGGTGGTAGTTGACCGCCTCTAACTGCATCGTATGGTTTCGGTTGGTCGTGATTTTCTAACACAAGCATTTACTGCTATAAGGAACCTATCCGAACCTGTTTGAAGTTAAGAATTAAACAGATACCTGTTCCAAAAAAGAATGGAACTGTAGGCAATCTCCAAACCCTTAGTTCAATAACTCATTCCCCATCGAAAATCGAAAATCGAAAATCGAATGATTTTTGTGTAATTATTTCTTCAATGCAGGTCAAACCGATCGTGCTTTTTCCTAGGCAAATTGGCTACTTGAGGGTATCTTTAAGTACAGTCCTCGCTGCCAAGTGATTGCGAGTAGAAGTCAAAATTTCGGTTTCGCGTTCCAATCTCGCAGCAGTATCTTGCAATTCTAAAAGAGTTTGCTGTTCTGTCGCTGCACCGTAAAGGTAGCTGGCTACCCAGTAGGACAATTCTGTAGGCAAACTGGGAATGTCTTCGGGCAGGTCGATCGGCTGATCCATCAATTTGCTGGAGAGGCGAACTACATCTCTCAGCAGTTGTTCGACATCTTTTCCCAAAGGTCTGAGGTCTTGTTGCGGGGGTGCGTCTTCGATCCATTCTACTAGACCGACTAAATAGGGTTTTTCCCGAACGGCGTCGAGGACTCGGAACCGCTGCTGGCCGAGAGTCATAATTTTCATGCGATCGTCGGGCAGGCGCTGACAGTGAATCACTTCGGCGCAACAGCCAACTGCAGAGACTTTGTTTTGGTTGGGGTCCCACATGAGCACACCGAAACGCCGATCGCCCTCCAGAATCGTATTCATCATGATTCGATAGCGAAACTCGAAGATTTGCAGTGGGAGTGGCCTACCTGGAAATAGAACCACTTCCGGCAACGGAAATAAGGGGAGTTCGCGAACTGCTACAGAGGAAGAGGATGCCATTGTCGCTCAAAAGTGACGGTACTTGCGCTTATTTTTCTTACTTTAACTGATTAAAGGCAATTCCGGGGCAGGAGCGATCGGGCTTTTGCGCTGGCAACGGGATCGACTGCTCGCTATCTCCGGTGCTGGCAGCTTGACAAAGGCGTTATTTCGTCAAAATGTTAAATATACCTTTTTGCTAAACTCAGTGCTGCGGAAGGCGATGATAGCGACTGCTAAAGGAGGGTTTTTGTAGTGATACCCCCTTAATTAAGAATAATTATTTAAGTTAGTGCCGGAGCCAAAATTATTGCTGATTAATAACTAATAACTCATATAGCCACTGCCAAGACGGTTAGGACGTTGTTAATGGCTGAAACGATTGATTTTCTTCCTTCTTCCTTCTTCCTTCTTCCTTCTTCCTTCTTCCTTCTTTCTTCTTCCTTCTTCCTTCTTCCTTCTTCCTTCTGCTATAACTAATGACTAGGGAAATTTCAACAAAAAGAAGGAACAATTTATTTAATCTTTGTTCCTTCTTTTCAAGTTTTCGATAAGTCAATCTACAGCTTGACTTCGATATCTACGCCGGCGGGCAAATCCAGTTTCATCAAAGCGTCAATTGTTTTTGCCGATGGCTGGTGAATGTCGATAATCCGGCGGTGCGTGCGGGTTTCAAAGTGTTCGCGAGAATCTTTGTCTACGTGGGGCGATCGCAGCAAGCAGTAAATCCGTCGTTTTGTCGGTAGGGGAATCGGGCCGATCGCTGTGGCTGCTGTCCGATTTGCTGTATCTACAATCTTTTCGCAGGATGCGTCTAGAATTCGGCGATCGAAAGCTTTGAGGCGGATGCGAATTTTTTGTTGTTGAATTGTTGCCATTTTTGTTTCTTGAATTTTCGAGGTTCAGTTTATTTTTAGTCATTAGTCATTAGTCATCAGTCATTTGTTATTTGTTATCTGTTATTGAACATTTAACCCATAACTACTAACAACTGGCCACTAACCTATAACTACTCACTACTCACTAAATAGCAGAAAAGCCTATTGACATTTGGCGGCTTTTCTGCTATTTAAGCTGTTATGCGAGTCCTACTTGAGGATTTTGGAAACAACGCCGGCGCCGACGGTGCGGCCGCCTTCGCGGATAGCGAAGCGCATTCCTTGTTCGATCGCGATCGGGTGAATCAACTCAACAGTCATTTTGATCCGGTCACCTGGCATCACCATTTCTGCTTCACTACCGTCATCAGCGGTGAATTGTGCGATCGTGCCGGTCACGTCAGTGGTACGGACGTAGAATTGAGGGCGATAGCCAGAGAAAAAGGGCGTGTGCCGGCCGCCTTCTTCCTTCTTCAGGATGTACACTTCAGATTCAAACTGAGTGTGAGGCATGATGCTTTTCGGCTTGGCAATCACCATTCCGCGCTCAATATCCGCCTTTAAAATCCCCCGTAGCAGTAGACCAACGTTGTCGCCGGCCAAACCTTCTTCCAGAGACTTGGTGAACATTTCTACACCAGTCACTGTAGTGCTGCGAGTGTCCTTAAGACCCACCAATTCGACTGTTTCGCCGACTTTGATAGTTCCACGTTCGATCCGGCCTGTGGCGACAGTACCCCGACCAGTAATCGAGAATACGTCTTCAACTGCCATCAAGAAAGGCTTGTCAACTTCGCGTTCTGGGGTGGGGATGTAAGCATCTACTTCTTCCATCAGCTTGTAGATTTTGTCAACCCACTCATTTTCGCCCTTGACAGTCTTGGGATTAGCAAGCATCGCTTCGAGAGCTTTCAATCCCGAACCTGTGACGATGGGGATGTCATCGCCCGGAAAATCGTAAGAGCTCAAAAGTTCGCGAACTTCCAGTTCTACCAATTCCAACAGTTCAGCATCATCCACCATGTCTTCTTTGTTCAAGAAGACAACCAAGCTGGGAACGCCAACTTGCTTAGCTAGCAGGATGTGTTCGCGAGTTTGAGGCATGGGGCCGTCTGCTGCTGACACTACTAGGATGCCGCCGTCCATTTGAGCTGCACCGGTGATCATGTTTTTCACATAGTCAGCGTGTCCGGGACAATCTACGTGGGCATAGTGCCGACCTGTGGTTTCGTATTCCACGTGAGCAGTATTAATCGTAATACCCCGTGCTTTTTCTTCAGGCGCAGCGTCGATGTCGGCGTAGTTCTTAGCCTTTGCTTGACCTAGTGCAGAGAGAGTCATCGTAATCGCGGCGGTCAAAGTTGTTTTGCCGTGGTCAACGTGACCGATCGTGCCGATGTTTACGTGGGGCTTATTCCGTTCAAATTTTGCGCGTGCCATTCTTGATCTGTTCCTTGTTTCTTTTAGCGATTTTAGACTTGAGATTTTAGATTCTAGACTTTGGATTCAATCCAAAATCCAAAATCTAAAATCCAAAATCATTAGTTCCCTTTGTTCTTAGCGATAATGGCTTCAGCCACGTTTCGCGGCACTTCTTCGTAATGGCTGAATTCCATTGTGAAGATGCCTCGACCTTGGGTTTTCGAGCGGATGTCGGTGGCGTAACCAAACATTTCTGCTAGTGGAACTTTTACAGAAACTTTGGCTATCCCCTGATCCGTCTCTTGACCTTCGATCTGACCCCGACGCGAGTTGAGGTCTCCGATGACGTTCCCGATGTAATCTTCGGGAACTTCCACCTCTACTTTCATCATAGGCTCTAGCAGCACTGGAGACGCCTTCATCACGGCTTCTTTGATCGCCATTGAACCGGCGATCTTAAATGCCATTTCTGAGGAGTCTACATCGTGGAAAGACCCGTCTACCATAGTAGCTTTGAGGTCAATCACGGGATATCCTGCTACAATACCTGATTCGCACGCTTCTTTCATCCCTTGTTCTGCTGGGCCGATGTACTCTTTGGGTACAGTGCCACCAACAATTTTGGAGACAAATTCAAAGCCGCTTCCGACTTCGGTGGGTTCTAGTTCGATCACGACGTGACCGTACTGACCTTTACCGCCGCTTTGGCGGATAAATTTACCTTCGGCGCGGACGGATTTGCGAATGGTTTCACGGTAGGCTACTTGTGGCTGACCCACGTTCGCTTCTACTTTGAATTCCCGCAGCATCCTGTCTACCAGGATTTCCAGGTGCAGTTCGCCCATGCCGGCGATGACTGTCTGGTTGGTTTCTGGGTCAACGTTGACTCGGAAGGTGGGGTCTTCTTCCGAGAGCGACTGGAGGGCTTTGGAGAGCTTCTCCATGTCTTGTTTGGTTTTGGGTTCGACAGCCACCGAGATAACTGGCTCTGGTATAAACAGAGATTCCAGAATCACTGGCGCTCCTTCTTCGCAGAGGGTGTCGCCTGTGAAGGTGTCTTTCAAACCCAAGGCTGCTCCCAAGTCTCCGGCGCGCAGTTCCTCAACTTCTATCCGATCGTCCGCTTTGAGTACAATTAGGCGAGAAACCCGCTCTTTTTTGTCTTTGGTGGAGTTCAGGACATAGGTTCCTTTTTTGAGGATACCGGAGTAGACGCGAACAAAGGTCAGGCGGCCGTAGGGGTCAGCCATGATTTTGAATGCCAGAGCTGACAGCGGGGCGTTGTCGTCGGCAAACCGCTCTGCTGTGTCGCCGTTGGGTAGGAGTCCTTGAATTGGAGGGACTTCCAAGGGCGACGGCAGATAGTCGATGACTGCATCCAACAACAACTGAACGCCTTTGTTTTTGAAGGCCGAACCGCACAACATGGGGACGATCGTACCTTCGACAGTGCCATGACGCAGGGCCAAGCGGATTTCGTCTTCCGTTAACTCTTCGCCTTCGAGGTATTTCTCCGTGAGGGCGTCGTTGGTTTCTGCTACCGACTCGATCAGCTTGGTGCGGTATTCTACGGCTAGATCCTTTACTTCATCGGGGATTTCTACTTCCTCGATGTCGGTTCCCGTGTCGTTGTTGTAGATATAGGCTTTCATGTGCACTAAGTCTACAATTCCCCGGAAGTTTTCTTCACTGCCGATCGGGATTTGGATGGGTACGGCGTTCGCTCTCATGCGATCGCGAATTTGGCCGTAGACTTTGTAGAAGTTTGCCCCCATCCGATCCATTTTATTGACGAACACGATCCTCGGTACTTTGTACCGATCAGCCTGTCGCCAAACTGTTTCGGATTGCGGCTGCACTCCCCCTACCGAGCAGAACACTGCGATCACTCCGTCGAGCACTCGCATCGAGCGTTCGACTTCGATCGTGAAGTCTACGTGTCCGGGAGTGTCGATGATGTTGATTTTGTAATCTTTCCAACTGGTGGTGATAGCAGCGGCAGTAATCGTAATTCCCCGCTCCCGCTCTTGCTCCATCCAGTCAGTGACTGCTGTTCCCTCGTGCACTTCACCCATTTTGTGAACCATGCCTGAATAGAACAGAATTCTTTCAGTTGTTGTTGTTTTGCCCGCGTCTATGTGGGCTGCGATGCCGATGTTGCGAGTTTTTTCTAGCGGGACGGTACGTGCCACAGCTACCTCCTTAATCTTGTGTTGCTGTTATAATACTATTATACTACACAGTAACCCTATTTTGCACTCCCCAGTGACTTACAAAAGTCTCTGGAGCTTATTGTTACATTTTAATATTTTTTGCAAGATTTGTTTACAAAAATATTAAGGATGCGACATGGAGGATTCAGAGAGTGCATGAATTTTGAGTGCATGAATTTTGATTTTGAGAGTTTTGAGTTTGCTTCACCAATCGCAACTGCGCCAAGAGAAGCAATCTCAACACTCAAAACTTATTACACTTTCCAATTTCTCACCCGATGCTTTTATACCGCACGATCGCGCTCTTCTCCATGCCAGTTGTTGCAGTTAGTAGCGGTAGTGAGCAAAAGCCTTGTTAGCTTCAGCCATCCTGTGAGTTTCTTCGCGCTTGCGAATAGCACTCCCTGTTTCGTTAGCTGCATCCATCAGTTCGTTGGCTAGCTTGGCGGCCATCGAGCGGCCGGTGCGGGCGCGGGCAAATCTGATCAGCCAGCGGAGGGCGAGGGTTGTACCGCGATCGGAACGCACTTCCATTGGCACTTGGTAGGTGGCGCCACCTACCCGGCGGGCTTTGACTTCGACCAGGGGTGTCGCGTTTTTGACTGCTTTTTCAAACAAGTCTAACGGTTCAGCCCCTGTGCGTTCTTGGATGGTTTTGAGGGCGTCGTAGACGATGCTGGAGGCAACGGATTTTTTGCCGTGCTGCATGATCCGTCTCACCATCATGCTTACCAACCGGCTGTTGTAGGTTGGATCTGGTGGAACTGGACGTTTTTGAATAACTGTGCGGCGAGACATAGTTCTATTTGGGATTTTTGATTTTGAATGATTGAGTTTGGGGTTTTGGGATCACATTTCGATTTATGACGATCGAGCGTGCAATTGAGCGGCGCGATCGGATTTATTTTTGCTTCCCAACCCCGACGATCGGGCGAGTTCCGTGTTATTTTTTCTCTTTAGGACGCTTGGCCCCGTATTTGGAACGACCCTGCTTGCGGTCTTTCACCCCAGCGGTGTCTAATGTACCCCGAATGATGTGGTATCTAACTCCGGGCAAATCTTTTACCCGACCGCCCCGGATCATTACTACCGAGTGTTCTTGCAAGTTGTGACCGATCCCTGGGATGTAGGCGGTGACTTCAAAACCAGAGGTCAGCCGTACCCGAGCCACCTTCCGCAGCGCCGAGTTGGGTTTTTTCGGGGTGGTCGTGTACACTCTGGTGCAAACTCCGCGGCGCTGCGGGCAACTCTTGAGAGCTGGCGATTTGGTTTTTTTCTGCGTTTGTTCCCGTGCTGAACGGATGAGTTGCTGAATAGTGGGCATGAGTTACGGCATTTCTAGCTTTTTGCTGAATATAGTGATTTGGCTGTATCCGCACTGAAAGTCCCTTCCCCTCTGGGGGGACGGGATGAATGAAAATAATTATGGGTAAGTGAGGATACCAGACTCTGTATTGTACACGACGCGTGTTTCTTTGGCAAGAAATTTGCGCGACCCGCGCTCAAACTTCCTTCCTTGCTGCAAGTTGGGAGGGGGCGAGCGCAACGGGAGAATGGTATGTGACATCCTATAATTTAGGCGCAACTATGATGATTGTCACAGCCGTCAGCAAAATTTATGACGATCGCAATATCGCGCTTTTGCGATCGAATTACCATTGTGAGGAGAGGCGCATTAACTCCAGCCTGGGATCGCATCACAGTCTATAGCCGATCTACATCACATAAAGTTATCTAAAATTACCGGACAATAAGAAATATACATTGAGTTGACAGCAGATGACAACCAAAGCTTATATTCCTGAATATACAATTTCCGAACTTTACTTGAACATTTGGAAATCCGGTAAGATCGATCGCACTGTGTTCCAGCAAATTCAATACGCAATTAATTCTCACAGTTTAAAAAGTTCAGAGGATCGAAAAATTGTTAGCAGGCTGCTGTATGCAGTACGGCGGGGATGGGTGTCAGTGATGGACTGAGTTGCTTCGGAGTTTTGAGTCAGGGCGCGAGATTGCTTCGTAAGTCCCCGGGCGTAGCTGCGTCAATGAGTTTTGAGATTGCTACCCACTTGCCATCCACAGATCACAACACACACGGGGTGCAGGAGTTGTGAGCTAAAATCTCATCCATAAAATTTAGAGGACTCCCAAATAGATGCACCCCTGTGGAAAGGCAATATTAAGGTAAAAGGATAGGGTATGTTTAATTCTACAGAACTTCTGATCGAGGCTTTCATCGAACAACTTCAGAACGGTTACAGCCGCACTTACGGAGGCTACAAATCAGACTATGCTGACATTATTGCCTGGGTGGGGGCAATGGCGTTAGAAAACATCGCCAACAGCGACGCTCTTTATCACAATGTAGAACACGCCATTTGCATTAGCTTAGTCGGTCAAGAAATCTTGCGGGGAAAACACATTCGCAAGGGCGGAGTTTCCTGCGAAGATTGGCTGCACTTCATCATTTCTTTGCTGTGCCAAGACATCGGATATGTCAAAGGAGTTTGCCGGCAAGACCAAGAATCAGAAGGATTATATGCTACAGGAAAAGATGGCATGAGAATTGCACTTGCTCCCGGTGCAACGGCGGCCAGCCTAGCTCCTTACCGAGTTGACAGAGCTAAATTGTTCATTGACGAGCGCTTCGGCAACCACAAGCTAATTAATGCTGAGATAATTAAGCAGAACATAGAACAGACTCGTTTCTCGGTGCTTGACGGTAACACAGACGAGGATGCAGTTAATTACTCTAGTTTAGTGCGCGGTGCTGACTTGATAGGTCAGCTCAGCAACCCGCAATATTTGCAGAAAATTGGCGCGCTGTTTTACGAGTTAGAAGAAAGCGGTGCTACTAAAGTTTTGGGCTATCGACATCCGGGCGACTTGCTGCAAAGCTACTCTAAGTTTTACTGGAGCGGTATTTATCCTCACATCAGTGAATCTCTCGGTTACTTGCAGTTGACGCAGGAAGGCAAACAGATTGTTGCTAGTTTGTACGCTAACATATTTCGGATGGAACACCAACGTTGCGATTCTTCTGAGGTTGCTTAATTGCAAAAGTGAATTCAGCAGTCAGCCGTCAGTTGTCAGTTGTCATTGGTTATTTTTAGGTGCTAATAACTAACAGCTCATAACGAATAAAAAAGCACAAATCACCAATTACCACCAATTACCAAGTGCCGAAGTTTATTTGATTCAACTCAACTAATTTCCTCCTTCATTTCCGAATGATATCTGGGACACAACCAATTGCTGGGTACCAAAGAAGGCCATCCCTCCCGTAGCGCTTCCAAACAAACAGCTCGCACAGTTAACTGACAGTCAAGCAGTTCTACCCCAGCTTTTTCAACTTGCTTTTTGCCAATTTTTAAAATAGATTCATCGCTAAATTCAAAGGTTTTGTGACACTGAATGCAAACCAGATGGTGGTGGTGGTGCAATTCGGGAAAATTCAGTTCGTAATGTTTGTGTCCTTCTGCTAATTCTAGTTCACGCAAAATTCCTATTCTTGCTAATAAATGCAGCGTTCGGTAGACAGTAGACAAGCCTATTCGTTCTCCTTTATTCTGCAAAGTCTTGTATAATTCTTCCGCACTTAAATGATTGCCTTGTGGCAGATTTTGAAAAACACTCAAAATAGTTTCTCGCTGGGGAGTCAGGCGGCAGCCTCTTTGGTTGAGTTCGACTTTGAGTGAGTTAGCACTGTATAAATTCATGTCGGAAAAAATAAAAAAGTTGAACGAGGATTGTCATGGATTATCTGTTATTTATTCGTGCTATTTTTTAGATGCTCCTAAAGTATATTTTCCGTGAGAATCCATGTAAATTTAGACTCCAATAGGGTATAGACTCCCGCCCAGAAGACGATGAGGCCGGCGTGGGCGACGTGGATACGGAGCAAACGGCCCGAAAGGTTGATTAAGCCGGCGTTGCCGACCCACCA
Source organism: Microcoleus sp. AT8-B5 (assembly GCF_036705565.1). Classification (NCBI taxonomy): domain Bacteria; kingdom Bacillati; phylum Cyanobacteriota; class Cyanophyceae; order Oscillatoriales; family Microcoleaceae; genus Microcoleus; species Microcoleus sp. AT8-B5. Next base: position 423 of record NZ_JAUBUY010000072.1, on the reverse strand, counting down.
GGGAAATGATTTTCCTTCGGCTGGGAAGGATTTTGCCATGCTGGTCACGGCGATTTACCTCTTGAGAAAGATGCCAGGGGGGTTTTAAGCGATCGCAGGTTATTGATATAGATAATCAACAATTTTAGTATTTTAGTCAAGGGGTATTTGAGAAAAATTTTCACTGATTTGAGTTCTGGTATGTAAATCAGTAGGAAAAAACATCGTTTTATCACGATTATGACTGTTTTTGGCGCTTGAGCGGAGTTTGGCCTCTCGTTAGCAAAAATAACAGCTAAAGGAATACCTCTAAATTTATTGATAAATAATATTATTAAGGAGTATTATGGCTAGAGTATTGTTTAAGTAGGGCTTGCCGAAAAAGCCTAAAACCTTTACAGAGAAAGACTTTGACTGGTTTGAACGCTCCGCGTGTGCAAGCTT
>NZ_JAUBUY010000118.1:0-1562 GCF_036705565.1 Microcoleus sp. AT8-B5 | reverse complement strand
GAGGGCTTGACCTCTCTTTCTACATGGTGATGATGATGACTTAATTCTCTGCAGTCTTCAGGGTTTTTCACCCTTACAGTTTTTCTAGGTGTCTATGACGCAGTGGCACCACTCCGATTCCATCCCGAACTCGGTTGTTAAACGCTGCGGTGGCGAAGATATTTGGCGGGTCACTGCCTGAGAAAATAGCTCGATGCCTGGGATTTTATTTCAAATCACTAAAGCCTCTTTCTGGAATACAGATAGGGGCTTTGTTGTTTTTGATGATTGTTTCAGTTGGTGTTTGGTTGTATAAGTAGGTCGGTATAAAAAAACAAAGGTAAGTAAAGAAATGTTAACAACTAGAATTGGAACTGAATTTAAAGCGATTAGTTGTATAATTTCCTCGTCGCCCTCTCGCTTCAATTCCATCCATTACTGCGTAGGCAAGAGCGAGTTCATCTTCAAACATTTTTCCGACCAGTTCATGATTTTTAAGTTGTTGCCATTCCAGTTCAATCTTGTTCATTTCTGAACAGTATTTAGGGAGAAAGAAAATATACAATCCCTGGCTTTCCCACTGAGACCATTTTTGTTGGACATCCAGGGATTTGTGTATGGGACCATTATCTTGAATTATCACTCTGATCCGTCCAGTTAATTTCATTTCCAGCTCAGCTTGTTGTGCTTCATTTTCCATCATAGTGATATATGATTTGCTGCTAAAACTCCCGACCGCCAACCCATACGCGAAACTGACACACGGCTGTAGCAAGCCTAAAATACTAAGTCTTCGACCCCTTCGTTTCGTTTGCTCTAGCCGTTTTTGCGCTCCAATTGGGTAATAGGTATATCCAGTGGAACTCCACAAGCAAAAACCTGATTCATCCAGATATTTCAGATCGATTTCTCCCGCCGCCGCTGCCAACTCTAACATATCTTGATCTGCCTGTTTTATCGAGCGTTGTAATGGGTCTTGTTTGTCTTTATGGCTTGGTCGGGTTCGTTTCCAAATAATCTTTTTTTTTTGAGGATGCGTCTTAATCTGTCAGGGCTTAATTTGACGCCGCGTTCCTGTTCTAATTTTTGAGCAAGTTGACGACTATTATATCTGCGTGGTTCATTTTTGAGACATTCTTCTAGATGAACAATGTCTGATTCTTTCCATTTGGGTTTGACCCCTCTGCCTTTGGTTGACCATAATCCTGCCAAACCCATTTTCACCCACCGATGAATTACTTCTCTAATTGTTTGCTCTCTACACTTAAAATGAGCTGCTATCTCCTCTACATAACATCCCTGGGAGTTCAATCTAATAATTTGTGCTCGATCTTTTACTTTTTGAGGTACTGTTGTTGCTGTCCTCAATTCAAATAGTGTTCGGTCTTCTTCTTCATTGAGAAATACTCTTAAACGTGCGCCCATATTTGTTGATTTTGTAAATCAAATCTTGAGTGTTTACTTATCTTAACATGATTTGGTTTTTTTACGCCTACCTACTTAGTCATTTCAAATAAGTATGAGACACTCTTCATGCACAATAAGCACGAATAACTTCATCAAGAGATGTGTTAGGAGACGCA
>NZ_JAUBUY010000071.1:0-24861 GCF_036705565.1 Microcoleus sp. AT8-B5 | reverse complement strand
GAAATGCCTAACCTTCATTTAGAATTTCTCCCCGAATACAGCCCCGACTATAACTTAATTGAATTAGTATGGCATTCGGCAAAAGAATATATTGCCAATCGACTTTTTACATCTATTGAAGAGCTAGAGTATTTATTGCACAGCCTCTTAAATGAAGGGCAATTAATAATTAAATGGGATCGAAAAATTAAAAATAAGGGTAATGCTTGTATCACAGTTTAAATGTGCAACAGCTTACCGTTGGCAATCCCGTTAAATTAGCGAAGTTACTATCTGGTAGAAGTCGAAAGCGAAATATCAATAAACCCGAGCGGTTAGTTTGGATTAACTCTAGCGGAGCTGCTGTCCCAGAACGGCAATTAATTGTTACTAAACCGACTCATGATGCTAATTCCGATGTTGCTCGCATCATTATGTTTTTGTTGCAGCAAGGGCAAAGCGGAATTTGCTTCGGTAACGGCAGACAAGCAATTAAGAACTTGTGGGCAACTTTTAAGCAAGAAGCTGTAACTCAAACTAACTCGGGAATTGAGTCGCAAGTAGCAATTTTCTACGGCAGTTTAACAAGCGAGCGCCGCATGGAAATTATTAACTCTTTGCAGTCAGGAACAGTTAAGTGTATCCTCAGCACTAGCGCTCTCGAAGCGGGTATTGATTTGCCTCAACTTGATTTTGCTATTATTAGGGGATGGCCGGGAAGCTTGCAAGCTTTTAGGCAGAGGGCTGGCCGGGCTGGTCGCGCAAACTCCGGTTTAATTGTCTTCATTCCTATTGCACAATCACCTTTGGATAACTATTTTGCCGAGCGCCCTGAATTGTTGCTGTCCGCCGAATCTGAATTGGTGAGCTTTAATGCCAATTATCCCATAGATATTGCCAAACATTTGATGTGCGCGGCTGTCGAAACAGGCATTCCTGCCAATAAGCTCAAGCACTACTTTGGCAAGAGCGCTCATATAATTGCAACGGCTTTAATTGAGCAAGGTGTTCTTCACAGAAGCCGGGATAAATTATGGGCTAAGGGCTTTCCCCATAAAGATGTAAACTTTCGAGGGGGAACGGGTTCTAGCACGATACAACTGGTGGATGCGGAGACTCAAGAAGAGATTGAACTCCTCAGTGCGGAGATTGCTTATCGAGAGGTATTTCCTGGTGCTATTTACCGCACGCAAAACTCAGACGGCTGTTTGGTGACTTATACTTCGCGCTCGCTCTTGAATGGCAAAGCTATTTTGCAAAACACCCCTGAAACTCGACTGTTTACTGTAGCGATTAGCCACACTGATACCAGCCTCAAGCAGAATTTGAGTTTGCCTCAACAAATCCCGTTGGTCATTCCAGAAGTTGAAGGAAATGTTCAAACCAATTCAACGGATAGTAAGGCAATTCCAGCTCAAGCTATTCTGGAACTGGTTTGGGGAGAAATTAGCCAACTCGTCACTGGTTATCAATTATTAACTCGCAATTACGAGTTAACTTGTCTCAATAGAAAGTGTGTCAATTACAAAGAGCATTTACCAAAATGTACTGCCTGTCCTGTTTGTGGCAAAAGAACTCGCTCTGCTGAGCTAACATCGGTTCTTAATGAGGTAAACTTTGAGCAACCTTACGAAATCAAATTTGCGACTCCTGTACTGCAAATTAGTTTTAATTCCCCGGTTGAATGTTATCTGCAACAGGTAGTAACAGCTACTCGCCAGGAATTGCTTCAATCTCAACAGGAGATTCCGCCCGGATATCAGCAGTTGTGGGAGTACCCCGCGAATTTGTTGGCTATTCACAGTTTCGGCCATCAAATTTTAGCAGCTTTACCTCTGACTATTTTGGCTTCACCTAATGATGTGAATTTTCTGGTAGAGAAGAGAGGTGCAAATGACTATGCAGGACTCTTTTACGATTTAGCAGAAGGAGGTTCGGGAACGTCGGAAGCTATTTTTCGTTCTCTCCCTCAATTAGCTCATGCGGCTGCTGAGTTAGCCCGCAGTTGTTCTTGCAGTTCTGGCTGTCCTAAATGTTTGATTCAGTCGGGATGCCCTGATGGCAATAAAGCTTTACTTAAGCAGGTGGGGCTGCTGCTGTGCGAAGCATTTTCTACTCCTTAAATATCAAAAAATGGGTGGAATAGACGGCTGAGAAAGGGGAATAGGGAGAGAGAAATAGGGAAAATGGGAGTGGGAATAGAGTGTAGCTTTTTTGTGTGAAAATAGCTACACTCTATTCCCCAAATTTTTTTACTGTTTTTATTAAACAAGACGCTGCTTGCATCAACATAGAATTGTGCGAACCGCTACTGCGGTTTTTAGGGGTGCATTTTTCAGACTTGTACTTATGAAAAACAAGCTTGTCTTGCCAATCATTGACTCCAAAATTAGAGAGTCAACGCTGTTACATTTCAGAAATCAACCCTATAAACAAAAGAAAAAGCAAGCTTTAATCCCCAACCTAAAACGAGATTTAAAGCCGGGCTGGCTTTTAACAATTCTCGCACAAATAGACCGATGTTTATGGGGAAGGTGGGATTATTGGGCTTTGTGTCAAGCTGTCCCCGCTCATGCCTGGATGCGGTGGAAGATGGAGCCAATGCTAGCCATTCTGGAGAACAGAAAACCAGAAATTTTACCCAAATTTGGGTTGAAAGCCCCCGTCGCTCTACGACGGCTTTTTCTGGAGCTGTGCTAAAATAGATTGCGTCAGATGTAAAGACATAACTATGCTGGTATTCGAGGCAAAACTTGAGGGATTGAAAGAGCAGTACGATAAGCTTGATGAAGCGATTCGTACTGCTCGTTTCATCCGCAATTCTTGCCTGAGATACTGGATGGATAACCGATCCATCGGGCGATACGATCTGAGTGCATATTGTGCTGTTTTGGCGCAAGAATTTGCTTGGGCCTCCAAGCTTAACTCTCAAGCTAGACAAGCTAGTTCTGAAAGAGCCTGGAGCGCAATTGCTAGATTCTTCGATCGCTGCAAAAAAAACCAACCAGGAAAAAAAGGTTATCCAAAATTCAAGAAAGAACAAACCCACGGTTCTGTTGAGTACAAGACAACGGGTTGGAAACTTTCCGATTGTCGCAAATACATTACTTTCACAGATGGTTTTGGTGCGGGTACTTTCCTGATGTGGGGTACTCGCGATTTGCATTTTTATCAATTGAAGCAAATCAAGCGAGTTAGAGTGATTCGTCGCGCTGACGGCTACTACACACAGTTTTGTATCGACTTTAAGCGAGTCGAAACAAGAGAGCCAACATTGAAAACCATCGGTCTTGATGTGGGATTGACTCATTTCTATACCGATAGCGATGGGCAAAGGGTTGAGAATCCAAGACATCTTAGAAAGAGTGAAAAATCTCTGAAACGGCTTGCTCGTCGTTTCTCTAAGACTAAAAAAGGCTCTAAAAACCGAGCCAAATTGAGAAATAAACTGGCAAGAAAACACCTCAAAGTAAGTAGGCAGCGTAAAGATTTTGCCGTGAAGTTGGCAAGATGCGTAGTCCAATCTAACGACTTGGTAGCCTATGAGGATTTGAAGGTGCGTAACATGGTTAAAAATCGACATTTGGCTAAATCGATTAGTGATGCAGCTTGGACGACTTTTCGCGGTTGGGTTGAGTATTTTGGTAAAGTTTTTGGTGTAGTAACGGTTGCCGTTCCACCCCACTATACGAGCCAAAATTGCTCGAACTGTGGCAAAGTTGTCAAAAAATCTCTTAGTGTCAGAACTCATGTTTGTCATCATTGCGGGCATACACAAGATCGAGATTGGAACGCTGCCAGAAACATATTAGAAAAGGGATTGCGTACTGCGGGGCACGTAGGAACGTCTAGTCTTAGACTAGAAAACGCCTCTGGAGACATCGACCTCTGTTTGGGTGGGGAAACTCTTTCAAATAAGCCGAGTCGGGGAAAGAGGAAGCCTAAGAAGTGATTCAAAGAATCCCCGTCCCGGATCGGGTGGGGAGAATGTCAACCAAATTTGTAATTGAGGAAACTTTGCCAGCAGAACCGATTCCCCAAATCGAATGGCAGCATTCTCCTGCCGCAGAAGCCATGTTAGATAATAGCCTCAATTGCATTCCTCAACATGGAGAATGGAAAACTTGGTCAGCTTGGGACTATTTGGAGTTTTTCTTGGACTGGGTTTTGTTCGCATTCGGACATCCAGCTTACAAGATTTTACCCAAAGAACCCGCCGGCTGTGAAGGTGCATCAATGCGCCTTTATCAGATGTTTGACCTGTCAATTCTCATGCTGTATCCTGAAGATTATATGGGCAGACTGCTACCCCAAATCTGCGGAAAGACTGCTCAAAAAAGTTCAGGATTTTATCCGACACCCTTAGCTTTGTGCCAGTTGATATCTAAGTTGGTCAGTGGTGATAAGACAGAGCGAATTTCCAGCTTCAATGAACCTGCGTGCGGTACGGGTGCTTTAATGTTAACACAGTCGAATTACTGTCTGAGCGGTATCGGTCAAGATATAGACCCTACTCTGTTAAAATGCGCTTTGTTTCAGTTTTATATGTTTTCACCTTGGCTGGCTGTTCCGATTTGGTGGTTGGGTCAAACTGATTTGCTCCTTGGCAATACTTTAAGTAGCGATCGACCCCAATCAATAAACGCTGCTTACTGGTATAATGAGTGGTTTGAGCCAGTCGAGTCCCAGGCTGAAAATCATACTGATTGTCCTGTCGAACATGAAATAAGTTCAGGAGAAAGCTCAGAAGTTATTGACTTGAATGATCAGACATCAATTCACTCAAATCCAGTAATTCAAGAAGTTGTTAAGGGCAAACGCCGATCCAGAAAAACGACAACATCTCCTCACCAATTTACGCTGTTTAATTTGGACGATTTCTAGCCCAATAGCTACCTATTGAACAATTGTTGTGGTGTAGGTGAAGAGTTGAGTTCAAATCACCTCTACGTTATTCTCATTGTTACGAACCAAGCTACCGATATCGTTGGTAAGCTATCACGCATGAGTTCGGAATTCGGAAAGCAACAAGCCGAATATAACGCTGTCAGACACTCAGTTGTGAGCGCGACTACACAACCAATTTAGGGTGCATAGACACCAGAACCTCTATCTGTCAAGGCAGATGCGCCCTAAACGCCTGCTAATTTAGGGTGCATCAACGCCAAAACCATTAATCTATCAATGCCTATGCACCCTAAATGACTCGCTTGCTTTAGAGTGCATAAACGCCAGAACCACTAATCTATCAATGTCTATGCACCCTAAACATCGGTAATTTAGAGTGCATAAACGCCAGAACCACTAATCTATCAATGTCTATGCACCCTAAACATCGGTAATTTAGGGTGCATGGATGCCAAAACCATTAATCTATCAATCGCTATGCACCCTAAACACCGGTAATTTAGGGTGCATGGATGCCAGAACCATTAATCTATCAATCGCTATGCACCCTAAACGCCGATAATTTAGGGTGCATAAACGTCAGAACCACTAATCTATCAATGTCTATGCACCCTAAACGCCGATAATTTAGGGTGCATAAACGCCAGAACCACTAATCTATCAATCGCTATGCACCCTAAAAACTTAAGGCTTGAGCTTGCCCAGATAGAACGAATGATGCTTGCCGCCTTTACGAAATCTCAAGTAGGCATAAGGGCCGCATCCTTTGATTGTCTTGGATTCGATGTATCCCGTACTACCGCGCGCACCAGTAGCAGCCATTTTTTCTTCTCGTTTTTCTTCCCAGTCTGAGTCGGCTTCCAACTCCGACAACCTTTTCTCTTCAGCGTCAATTAGCACGTCAATTGCATCCTTCAGGTACTTGAGCTCTTCCAGCTTAAGTTGATAGCAATCCTGCAACACGCTGTGCAGCGTTGCAATTTTCACGGAACAACTGCGCTTTTTGGGCATAACCAGTCAAATTTATGGGGCAAAAGCGATCACATACTCTGCAAACCTTGAGCCAATGCACCCTAAACTGATAGAACACAAGCGAGCTGAAGTTTCCACTCAAACCTCGTGTCTTGTACAATTTTTAGTATTGGCTTATCGCTTGTTAAAACTGTAGCACAGATATAAGGTCAAGCATGGGACGGAAACAGAGATCGCCTTCAGGTATTGTTTTTCGAGCGCGAGTTGCGCGACAGACGCCGGAAAAACTTGAAAAGCTTGCAGCTTCGATGGGTCACTTGTACGGAGGCAAGGGAAAACCCGGTGCCCTACTAGATATGCTGGCATCTGGAGATTTGGTTCTCGTACCAAAAACCGCAACAGATGTCATCAAATCTGTGGCACAGTTTTTGGAAGAAACCGAGCAGCCTGCCGTCAAATTGGATGGTAAGCGGGGGGACGGTACTCAAACAATTCCTGCCGGGTCACAGCAAATCTAGACCGGTCTGTTCCTGATGTTGGTAAAACAAACGATGCTTGAGTGCCAATTGCTTGAATGTCCTCAGAACTCCGTTCAAAAGACAGCACAAACTGAGTCCTTTGATAGCGCAAGTCAGCAATTGTTACCTCCCCGGGCTTCCCTTTACAGATGGTGAGTGCTTGGGAAACAGCTAATCGTCTCTAATCTCACACAAGATTGGATTAAAACTGTGCGTTTTTTTCCACCTGCTTATAAGCGGGTACTACTTATTTAGTTGAAATACCTTGCTTGAATAACACTTCAGTTAGTGGCAAAAATGCTTTTTTAAAGTAAAAACAACATAAATTTGGGCTTGCTTTCAACTAGGAAATTGGTAATTTTTTTTCCATGATTCTACAAGAAAAGGCGAGGCAGTGTCAGGCGATCGCCTGACCGGAGTATTTTTGCTTAAAGACTATCCAATCGAACGCAAGGTATGAATATTCTCAACATTGCTTCATGCTCTGTGACACTGGAGGGTGCAGGATGTGGGCTATAAATTTTTAATCCCATTCCGCACTCCCGGGCTTTTTCTGTGGCGATCGCCGCTATTGCTCAGTCTTTTATGCTCTGAGCAATGTACCTCCTTACTCTATCAGACCTCAATCAAACTATTCATACTAGCCCACTACAAGAGCCACCTCTTGTTCCTTCCTATCTGCAGGAACGCTTGCAACTGCTTGTCAAGCAAATTTTAATGGGATTACCTGTGGAGCCAATTCTCAACAGTCACCCCCAGTTCCAGCAGTGGGTTTTCCAGCTCAAAGAACTATCGCCATCACTGTTTTTACCGCAGCGAAAACTGTTTGTTGACATTCCACTTCAAACAAAACTAGACCGAACAAAAAGGGGAGTGACAGAAGAAAATTCTTCCCCTTCTCCTCCATTTAAAGTGATACAAGTCCGTACAAATGTGGGTTTAGTCAAAGGAACACCCAGACTATTTGAGTGGGCGATTCGCCATCCTGTACTGACTTGGCAAGACCGAGTTAAGTTATGGGTAGCTGCCGAATTCTTCGAGATCGAGCCTCACAAGCTGCAACTGATTATTTTGGCACTGCACCCGACTCAACCAGCAGAAAAAGTTCAGTTTGCCTGGGACAGCAAGCAACACCGACAAACTCAAAATTGGCTTTTGACTACCATTGAACGAGAGAGAAAACAAACAGTTATCAAGCTCAATGGTCATCTAACACCTCAACCGAAGGAAGTAGCAACAGCTATCAATTTGGATGAAGTCAATTTGGATGAAATCAATTTGGATGAAGTCAACGAAGTGTCGATATAATCTGTTCAGACTGTGTATAGCTCTTCTGGATTTGTGGTGGGAACGGTAGTGTGAGCCTCTCGCGCGGGCTTTTCGGGCCGCATCACTAGAATTTTTCTGATCACCTAAAACTCGGGAGAATCGACTTTATTACCATCCTCCTATCGAGAGACATCCACCTTCCGACGAAATTGCCCAAAAATCAATACTTTTCTTCTCTCCATAGGAGGATGACACTCTTTAATATGAGGAAAAACAATAGACTATGGATAAAATGTAGTAGGAATCTTAGCCGTGACTGCAACTACCGCCACCCAACCAAAAACAAGCCAACTAAAAACCATCCTGATAGTTGAAGATGACCCGATGATGCAGCTCGGTCTACAGCATATCCTCAATAACCAACCCCATTTAACAGTTGTCGCACAAGCTGTTAACGGCAACGAAGCCGTCAGTGCTGCACTGCAACACCAACCAGACATCGTGCTGATGGACATTGACTTACCCGGAATCGACGGTATTGCAGCCGCGCAGCAAATCAGAGCCGCCCTGCTACATACTCGTATCCTGATGCTCACCCACCACAGCAATCCAACTCAGGTAATGGCGGCTTTGTCAAGCGGCGCTCACGGCTACTGCGTTAAAGGCACTAACGCAGAACAACTTCTAGCAGCGATTACGACTGTGCAAGAAGGTGGCAGTTACCTAGACCCTAAGATTGCCGACTGCGTGCTGCAAAATCTCAAAACGCCACTGCCCGATAGCTATGCGAATGACGACATCAAGCTGACAGAACGGGAAATGCAGGTTTTGCAGCAGCTAGTTGAGGGTAAAAGCAATAAACAAATCGCTGCTCAACTAGGAATGAGCGTCCACACCGCCAAAGGTCATGTAGAGATGATTATAGCTAAATTTGAAGCGAGCGATCGCACCCAGGCTGCCGTTAAAGCACTGCGTTTGGGGCTGGCTTAGCCGTTGGAATGCAGCTTCTAATTGTTCTAAAAAAAGTGGTTTTTGAGGCGTAGCTATCGCGTAGCAAATTATGGCATCTTGTCAATCTTCAAACTTTGGCAATGTCAACCAAAACCTCGCTCCTTTTCCCAATTCGCTATCAACGCCAATCTCTCCGCCGTGAGCCTCAACAATTTGCCTGCAAATGAAAAGTCCCAATCCCAATCCTTGCCTTAAACTAACTCCAACTCCCCTCGTATAAGGCTCGAATAATCTTGCACATTGCTGAAGAGAAATTCCGGCCCCATTGTCTGCAACCGTACAGCGAACCATCTCACCTTCCTTTTTAGCTTCTACAGTCAAAATAAACCCAGACTGATTGTATTTAACAGCATTGTCGATCAGATTGCCAAACACCCGCCATAGCTGCTGGGCATCAGCATTGACTAAAGGCAAATCGGCTGGAAAAAGCTGCTTAACCTTGACTCGATGCTGGTTGAGAATTGGTAATCTTTCAATAAGAATATTTTGGACTAAAGTGGGCAGCGACAGCGGCTTCATGGCTAAAGAAGCACTTTTCACATCAAACTGTTGTGTTGCTGTTAGTGACTCAATCAACTGAAGTTGGCGCGAACAACTTTGCACCATAACCTCCATAGTCCGCCTATCAATAGCAATGTTACTGGCAGCATCATTGAGGCGACTTCGCAGCAGCAGCGACATTCCCGATAGAGGCGATCGCAAATCGTGCGAAACAGCGTGCAACAGCATTCTTAAATTGGCTTCTGCTTGCTGTCTTTCTTGAATTTCCTGGCTTAGCTGAACATTTTGTGTAGCCAATTGCACGTTAGCGCAGCGAAGTTGTTGCTGTAAACGCTGCATTTTAAGTTGGGCAGATACCCGCGCTAACACTTCAACAGGCTCAAAAGGTTTTATAATGTAGTCAGCACCGCCCGCCTCAAACCCTTTTACTTTGTCAAATACGTCATCTAAAGCGCTGATAAAAATTATAGGGATATCACAAGTAGCTTCAGATGCTTTAAGTTGACGGCAGACTTCATAGCCATCCATACCGGGCATTTTTATGTCTAGCAAAATCAAGTCTGGCGCTTGCAACTCTACTGCTTTTAAAGCTCGCTGTCCACTAATCAACTTCCTGACTTTGTAACCGTTTTCAATTAGCAATTGAGAGAGTAGTTGAATGTTAGCGGGAATATCGTCAACAATCAAAATGTCAGCAAAAAATTGTTTAGTTTGCTCCATCATCTATCGCCACCAAAGGACAGAGTTTTGAGTTTTTTCCGAATATTGCCAACCGCTATTTTCTCAGCCGCGCTGTTCGCACCAGCAGCATTAACAGGCGACTTAACATCAGCCACAGTCACGGGTTCTTCTGGATCGTTCGGATGTGGCAGCAATTGGTAAGCGAATCGAATCCGCTGATCCAGCTCTTCATCTATATTGAGCAGTTTACCCGTCTGCTGCTCTACTGATAAAGCTTTCGCCCGCCTTTCAAGCTGCGGTCTGATGCTGCTGTCCCACAGTTGTTCAGAATCTTTAGCTCGCTTTATGTCGCCGGGCCGCACCGGAATCTTGAGAGGGTAGGGAAATAAAGCTTCCGTCCCCGTTGCGTAGGCCGGTGAAGTGATGACACATTTGCCTTGAGGAAACCTCAGAATTTCGTCAGGACTAATCAGCGGTTTCTTTTGCAACTGTTCGCTCCAGTTGACAGAACGGCTCGTTTGCTGCCCCGTCGAGCTGCCGGTCGATCGATTTTTTACCAGCACTTCCACTTCCCCGTACCGCTTAGAATATTTCTCGGCTGTCTCAAAATCGCCGGGGTTGAAGAGGACGTGAGTTGACAGAGCACTGGCGATCGCAGCTCCTTTTTTATCCCCATATAAATTATAGAGTTGATTGAGCGATTGAATCCCAACAATCGGCACGCCACCAGCAGAACGATATTCGTTAGCCCACTGATCCATTCTGTCGAACTTGAGAGACGGAAACTCGTCTAAGCAGTACAAAAATGGGTCAGAACGTACCCGACTCAAATTAGACACCACACATAAATGAATAGCAGCAGCTAACAGCGGCCCCACTACAGTGCGCCTTTGGTCATCTAATTTGAAAATAATGCACTTTTTGCCTTCTAAAGCAATCGGAATTGTGCTGCGACCAATAAATGCCCGCAGCAAATCTTTTTGAATGAAACTGGAGTAGGTTGCCTCTGCGGTTGCCTTGATGCCCGCCACAGTTTTTTCAGCATCTTTTGAACTTAATAACTGCGAAAAACTAGAGGCAATCCACCTGTCCATTTTGAGGGGATGACCGTCGGGTCGGTGAACGGCGTGGTCGATGCGCTTGACCAAATCTGGCAGTTGAATAATTGCGTACACAAAAGCTAAATCCGGGTAAGGACTGCTTTTTGCCAACTGCACTAAACCCTTCGCCATCAACTCGCCTGCTTTCTCAAAAAACTCATTGCCTTTACTCTCCCCCGGACTAGCATTTCGAGCAATAACTTGTCCAATTTCTGCTGCCATTACTGCATCTTGTGCATCTCTCATAAAATCCAGAGGATTGATAGTGTCGCTGTAAGCTTCCCCTGGCGCAAACACTTGCACATCGTAGCCATAGCGCACTGCAAGGGGTGCAAGCACTTTCATCTGGTCTCCTTTTTTGTCGTAAATAATTGCAGGAAAACCTTGCTGGAATGCACTTTCAACCATCCGGTCAATGACGCTGAATGTTTTGCCAGAACCCGGAGCACCAATGACTAAAGTTCCGCGTTCTGCGTGGGGAAACCAAACCGTCGGATTTGCACCTAATAGCGTTTGCAATCGAGCACTCAATCCCTGACAACCTTTAAACCAATAACTCGGCGTACCGCTCCACAAAGTAACGGGCTGCCGTTTTTTTTCTTTCATTTGCTTAAGGGCAGAGCCTGTGGCTGCCAATTTTTCTGCCGTCCCGCACAGCCGCCCGGAGGTAATTTTACCCTTCCCGTTTCCAACTAATTTGGAAGCAATAAGTAAGCCTGCCATTAGCCCTAACATTGCCAGTCCCTCTGGCTTCATAAACTGACCCAATAACCCGCCAAAATCGATGCTAGTTAACGAACGTTTAGGAGGTTGAACTGCCATTGGTATCAAGGTAGCTTTGTTAATTTTAGGCAGAAATTGCAAATTGTTCATTTTTTTTAGATATATAAAAACCTAAATGTTTCCGATAGCGGCTATCGCCTCAAGGGGGAGACCATGACAAAAATAGGTAAACAATGGTAAGAAGCAATAACGCGAAATCTCCAAGTAAGACAGTACAGAATTCTAGTGGAAAGTCCAACACGCAAAAGAACAAGAGTGCTGATTATTACGAGATAGATCCGGAGCTATTCAACAGTGATTACAACCAAACTCGCAAGCCCTCTTTGCCCTATGGAATCGTGATTAACGATAACCCAGCAGGTATTTTGCTCCCGAACGACCAGCTTGTCAAAGCGGAATGGCACGTAATGCCTAATGTTGAGGAATTGACAACGGTCGAACTAAGCGAAGAAGTGACAGGCTTACTGCTCCCAAAAGCGAGAATGCTGGTATTAGCTTTTGTGCCTGAGTACATCCGCTACAAAGATATTGAAGAAAATGGAGAATTAGCAGGTACTTTTATTGGGCTTTACGACGAATATCGCGATTCCCTCGATAAAAAGACGCAGGAAGTGTGTTCCGAACACGCTCTCATCTTTCTAAATCCCAAAAACCAACCCCTGCATCAGGTACCGATTGTCGTCCGCTTCAAGAATGTAGCCCTCTGGAGCTTTAAGAGCGCTAGAGAAGAATTTTACCGCAATTTAGAACGGGCATTTGCTGATTGCTTTGGGAGAGATTACAGCGGTAAAAATGACAAGTGGCGCTCTTTGGGAGTGTTGAATGTCGAGTTTAGAGCTCTCAAAGAAGGGGAGGGCAAAAATAAATCCTTTTGCTGCAAAACTCACAGCATTACTCAGCCAACTGATGCTAATTTTCACAAGCTATTTCTCGGTCAAAAACCACAAAAGAAATTGATTTGGGGACTGCACAATAACATTGCTGGTTTCATTGAGGCTAGCGATGCCGGGTTGCCAGCTATAGCTGCTGGTGCGGAACCTGAAGTCCAGGCATTGCCAGAAAGCGTAACTAACCGCAAAAATCGAGGTAAATTGTCACCCCCTCGCAAAATTGCACAAGTTGAAGGAGGAACAGACTCAGAATTAGAGGAGTTAGATGAATTTTCCGAGGCGGCTGAGGTTGAAGTTGAGGTTGATTCAAAAGAAGATTTTGACTTCGATGAACCCACCCACTACTAAACACTAACCATCTTTGAAAAGCTGGCTGTCAGCAAGTTGATAGGTAAGGCCGTCGTAGCAAAATTGAAGCTGGCGGCGACCTTCTTGGGAAAGCTGATTCACTCCTAGACAAGGCAAATCCTCCTGCGAGGAACTGTCAGCCTTAAACAAAGGAGTTTTCGGCGGTTTATGGGGGTCGAGATAAGCTGCAAGTACTTCTGTTGGCATTTGACTTGAATCATTAGGAATTAAGTAGCCAACATAAAGGCAGCCTTTTGTGCCGCACAGAGCGGAATTATTGAAATCATAAAGGTTCAGCCGTCCTACCGAGCCATTAACTTGCCACACTCGCATTCTCTTAATCGCTTCCGCCGCAGCACTTTGCCCAGCCGCTACTTTGAGTTCTCGAAGGCTGCTATGTTCCTTTACGATAAGGGTTAAAGTTTCTTTTGGAGTGACTCGCAAAGCTTGTTGCCAAGAAGCTGGTGCGGTTGTTGCTGAACTAGAATTCGTGCAAGCAACTGTCCCCAATAATAGCGACAGGGCGGTAAAAACTGTCAAACCAATGCGAAACCAGTAACCAATTTGATTTAACCAAACCGGGGGTTTGACAATCTTTTGGGTGCCTGCTGTTTGTTGTTTAACTCTCTTTTGTTTAACCATTTGTTACTCCACTCCTACAAAATACAAAAAAAAAGGACACTAAATCAGAAAATAAACACTTTAAAATAGAGCTTGTTTTGCTGAAGTAAGCTGTTGTCTGTCTAAATCTTACAGTCAATTCTTATGACTTCCTTCGAGGAAGACTAAACGACTCTACAATTTATATCCTGAACAGCTTAGGAACAAGTCATATCTAATCAGTTGACATCGAAATTCTTATCTCTCTCTTCTCTTTATCTGTGTCCTCTGTGCCCTCTGTGGTTTAATCATTTCGATACAACCTAAATTGATATTAATGCCATAAAATCAATGGTTCCAGCAATTAAAAACGTCCTGGTTGTAGAGAAGGTTTTTAGAGTTGTTAATAACTTGCTTTTCCACCTCCTCTTTCCCCTGGTTCAATGGGAGAGCGCAGCCGTGCCAAGAGTAACTGCTATCCCCAAACCAATTAGTATCAGAAAAATTTGCTGCTTTCGCTTGTGAACAAGTCTAATTAAAAACCACATTCCCCCCAAAAAAGAGCTAATGAACAGCGCAACCTTAATACTCCAACTAGCATTTAAAGTAATGGCCGAGCCGACCGAGTTGCTGATGCCATTGCTGTCACCAGAATTAGCTTGGCAATTGTCGCTGGTATTGTGGTTATAAAGCTCTCGAACTTTTTCCCCGTACTGTTTGAGAGAGTAGCCGCCTAAAATATTGGAATAGCTGGCATCAATTTTACTGCCAGAACCCCCAAAGTGTTTCTGTGCTACTCGCTCAATTAAGCGATCGCCCTTGAACACCTGCCCAGTTTTAGGGTCAATTTCCTGTTGGCTGCTGACTAAGTTTTCCGCTAGAGAATTCTGCAAGACTTTATCCTGAACAGCAGGAGGAAAATATTGGAAGAGTTCCTCTCTTGTAGGTTTTTGGCCTTTGTTGACGTTCAGGATAAAGTTAGCCCCCCCTGGAATTGAGCTGACAGCACGCTGCACCTCTTCCCGGTAACTCATCAACTGATAGCGACCGATCGCCCGCCCGCAGTTGCGAGATCCTTCGGTACAAACCATCTCGCCAATAGCTTCGTAATCGCCACTGGCTGCATTTTCCAAATTGGCGATTCCTTCAGAAAGCTTCGCTAACGCCTCCCCTAATGAAGCTACATCCACACCGTTAACGTAAGTTGCCGGGCGCGCGCACTCTCGCTTGGATTCAGGTACAGGCTGAGTTGGTAAAGGGTTTTCTTTAGTTTGATTTGAACTCAGCGGCTTTGAAGGTTTTGTTTCAGATGCGACGCCTTTTGAACGCGAAATACTGTTAGAAGAACCGCCCTCTAATCGACCGACAAACATAGGCGAATTAACGCTGTAACTGAGAAACGGAACCGGACCAATAATGTAAGGCGATTTGCCGCAGGGCAAACTAAACCTGAAGTACAGAGCCGTGTCAACAGTATCGCTGGTTTCTGACGGTTCCATTACCACTACTTTAAACACTTCCCCAAAAGGATGCCGGCCCGTCGGTTCCCAACCGCTCAAACAGCCAGAACCGCCTCGCACTTCCTGGTATTTGCCGCTAATCCACTGCTTGCCTTCTAGCGGCCCTGTGGCGTGGCGACCGGCGTTTTCCATGTCGTCGAGTTCGATATAAGCGCAATCTTTCTCGCACGCTACCGCAAATCCTTCTACATCAGAACCGGAAATTGTATTAGAGCGTTTGCTTTCGTACCGACTGTAAATCATGTCAATTCGCATGATTGTGCTGCCAATAGACGCAATAGGAACCGGAAAAGTAGAAAGTGGGACTTGACTCAGCAGCGGAATATTGCTGATGAGTTCCTCTGACCAGCCAGAGAACTGTTCTAAATTTACGCTATTAAGGTTAGGGATTTGGGCGATCGCAAACTCAGATAGGTCAATTTGGTTAAGTTTTGCCTGCGCTAGTTGCGGTACTTGTTTTATAGCTTGACCAATTGGCAATTGGCTGATGTTAGAGTTCGCTCCGGCTATTTGAGAAGATAAAGAAGCAATTGGAGGAACATCGCTCAATTGAAATTGGCCCAGATTCGGAACAATTTCAGCCAAGTGACCGACAGTTTGCTTACCAGCTAAGGGAAATGCTGACAAGCTGATATTTTCTAAATTGATATCCCCTAGTGCCAATTGTTCAATTGCTTGCAAAGACAGAATTTCAGGTTTTACATCGTTGATGTCCTCCAGCTTCAAGATGTTGTCAACAGAAGTGCCGGCTTGCCAGCTTCGACCGCCTGAACTTCCAGAACTAGCAACGGCGGGCAGGGAACTAAAGGTAATCTGGCTCCAATCTGGCAGCAAAACTCTAGATTGTTCTTTTTCCCAAATTTTAGTATGTAAGGAACTAGCGCTAGCAATTGATGGGAAGCTGAAGAAAGTAATGCAGATGAAAGCAAAAATTAGGCAGAGTGTACTGGCAGCTATTAAGGCAGAGCCTATCTGGCTTAATTTTTTTAACGGCTTGGGACTGTTCATGGAAATCCTCTTGATGTTAACTAAAATCGCGAAAAAGAAAGCTGCTCTATTTTTTCTGAGTTGATGCGTCCAGGACTGCATTTCTCGATCTTCGCTTTTTTCTTTAATCAAGCTCCAGTTCCAACTGTGGATTCGACCGGACTGCTGAATCTGTCCAAGGAGTATCTGCTAAGTTGGACAAATCATAAACATTTTCTTGGTAAGCGTCGTCAAAATTACCTTGACGAACTTCCCTAGGTGATGAGTAACCGACAGTCAAATCGGGTTGCGATTCGTAACCGGAGTTGTTATAGCCGGAATTAGGTTCGATCGATGAATTGTGCATGGTTTTTCTTAGTTTATGTGGTGAATAGTTTTAACTTAAATCGCATCTAGTTTTGGCAACTTCATCCCTGTGAGCGATTTCGTTCAGTAAAAATTACCCCCTCCATTTGGAGGGGGCAGCTCTATGAAAGCTGGGGGGGTGACAACCCCGTTAGAAGCTAGACAAGGTAAGGCGTTCTTGCTGCTAGACCCAATTCGCGAGCATTATCTTCTAATGAAAATGGGTTGGTATCAAGATAATCGCATCAAAAGCAATGTCATCCACGTTCGCCTGAAAGATGGAAAAATCTGGATTGAAGAAGACCGGACTGAGGACGGCATCGCAACCGATTTACTGCAAGCGGAGGTGTCTTGTGAAGATATTGTCCTCGCCTTTCATCCACCGCGTTTGCGTCAGTTTACGGAATTTGCAACTGCGTAACGCGATCGCTCTTATGGAGAAAATAGCACATCGCGCATCAAGAGCGATCGCGCACTTGTCTAATTCGCAGCCAACAAACCCGACATATTCAGCACTTTTTCTGACCAGATTTTTACCTGTTCGCTAACTTTTATTCGTTGCTGAACGTTCGATCGAATCTCAGCCCAAGAATACTGCCAGCAAGCTAACTGAACCTGCAACTCAACTAACTCAGCAGCTATTTCTATCTCTGTATCGGCAGCAGTCCATTCAATAAACAGCTTGCTTTCTTGCAGTAAATCTTCAATTATTTCGCCATGAGCTGTATTTTGACAGCGGGATTTGATTCGCGCTAAATTTGATGCTAAATTTCCCAGACGAACCGGCAGTTCGTCTCGCAAATAGCGTGACTTTAAAGCATTCCAATCTCTCATAACTCTCCTAATAGCCGTTGAACGATCTGAGCAACTCGATCTCGAATCATCGGATCTTGAATTTCCATCGAACGATTGTTTTGGCGGGGGCGGATATTGATGAGAGATTCATAACCTACTTCTTGTGTCAGCGGATACCAATCTGCTCCCCAAATATCTACTTGCTTGCTCCCATTTTCCAGCAATACAGCTTCGCAGTCAGCGTGAAGCTCTCCACCACCAGCTAAAATTCCCCGTTCGATATCCACTGCCAGTTTAATATAACTGCTCAGGATTTCCAACATTTCTTCAAGTTTCTCTTTGGTAGCACGCTCTTGTATCAAATTAATCATCTTTGTCTGCGCTTTCGATAAACTACTTTTTAAGTTACGTTAACTGTGCTTGCCTCAAAAGCAATTGCTTGCCGAACAATACAACATTTTCCACTGGATTTAGGAACATCAAATTGATACTTGATAAGTATCATTGTAGAATAAATTTAGTTATATTTATCCACAACTCGGTAAATTACTGTCATATGCTAAATATTCTATCAAATAAAATGATGCACTTTCTATCTCCCAATCCACCCATTCTAATGGGTTTTCACAAACACCTTCTAGTCCAAATAAGCTGACAGTTTTACCAACATTTGGAAAATCATCATCTATAACTGTTCTAGAGGTTTTTTCGAGAGGCTTGAAATCATGGGAGCCGGGAGGCTCTTCTACATATCCGGTTAATTGGCGTACCGATGTTTTGACTCCATCGAAAATTAGGTAAGATTTTGGCAGAAAAGTTATTTCATTTTGGGGATTAAGTGGATGATTTGGTAGCAAGCCGAGTTGACGGGTGGGAATGACAATTTTTGAATCGCGGATTAAAGGTCGATATAAATTACAATTTGTGAAATAGAGTAGGTCAAAATGATTGCTAATTACAGTCATTGAATTTTCTCCAAAGTAATCGTTTCTATGCTTGCTACCGGGATTTGTAAAGTGCCATCGCTTATAGGGTTTCCCTGAAAAAATTTATCTTGAATATAACATAAAAAAGGTTTTTTTACGTGCAGTTGGAGAGTTTTTGCTGCTGTCGTTTGCTGCCGCATCTGTTCCGATTTCAGGATTGTTAAGATTGCGATAATTGTCAGTTCGATTGACGGCGCGGAGCTCGGGTTTACCCCAATTACTCCTGTTAAGCTGTTTCGCATTAAAAATGGTATAATAAATCACAAGTCACAGAAAAGCCAGAAGTATGCCAGCCAAAAATCATCTAAATGCAGAGCAAGTCAAAAAGCTTCAACAAGCATTAAAACAAGAAGGAAATGGAGAAATTAGAGAGAGAATCTTAATCTTACTATTGCTCAATGATGGAAAGACGCAAAAAGAAATTGCTAAATTTATCGGGTGTTCGCACAACAAAATCTGTTTCTGGTGCGTACATGGCGATCCAGATAATTTAGAGAGTCTTAAAGATGAGAAGATGAAAGGGAACCATCACAAAGCTACAGAAAAATACAGAGAAATATTACTAGAAACAATTGACAAAGAGCCTCAAGAGCTAGGATATGAGTTTGGTCGATGGTCAGCTAAAAGATTGGCTACTTATTTAGAGGAAGTGACTGGAATTAAGTTAAGTGGGTCACAAGTGTGGAGAATTATCTCAAAAAAAAAGTACGTTTACCTGTGGTCAAAATATAGTCTAGAGCACAAACAGGCTCCCGAGAAAAGAAAAGCTTTTAAAGAGAAACTAAAGGAATATTTAAGAATTGAAAAAGAAAGTCCTAATCGCCTACAGGTATGGTTTTGGGACGAAAGTGGATTTAGTTTAAGGGTGATAAAAAGAAAGACGTGGTGCAAAAAAGGACATCGCAAAAAAGTGAGGGGAGAGCGAAGAAAAGGAAGAGTGAATGTCATGGGAGCAATCAGGTATTCAGACAAAAAAAGATTTGTTGAATTTCTCACTAAAAGTAACTCTAATAATTTCTATAAAGTCTTGAAACTATTTTATCAAGATTTAATAAGTGAATGGGTAGAAGCGGGAAACAATCGGGAAGGTTTTACAGAAAAAGGGTGTCAAATAGTGATTGTATTAGATAATGCCAGCTTTCACAAGAAACAAGACTATATCCAGATAATAAAAACAGAAATGCCTAATATTTATCTGGAATACTTACCTGAATAGAGCCTCGGACTATAACTTAATTGAGTTGGTATGGCATTCAGCCAAAGAATATATTGCTAATCGACTTTTTAAATCAATTGAAGAATTAGAAGTTTTGTTGCATAAGCTTTTAAATGAAGGAAAATTGGTTATCAAATGGGGAATAAAACTTAAAAATAAAGGAAATGCTATTATCACAATTTAAATGCGAAACAGCTTACTCATTACTCATCACTCATTATTTGGTCAAGATTGCGCTGCTTCAACTCGATCGAGTTTATTTTTTAAACCGCGATCGCGATCGCAGCTTTGAAAATTTTTGGCGATCGTGCAATGAAACCGCTAACTCCACAAGACATCCTCAAGCGTTACTCAAAACACCGGACAGGTATTGACAGCCCCGGCTCCTTTTACTCTCCTTTGGAAACGAAAGTATTGATGAGAGCTAATCCGCCCCTTAAGCCTGAAATATTAACAGCTATTCCAACTATTTTAACCGATAACCATCAAAAACCTCAGTTGCAAGCTACACTTAAAACTCCTTACCAACTAATCGATACT
Source organism: Microcoleus sp. AT8-B5 (assembly GCF_036705565.1). Classification (NCBI taxonomy): domain Bacteria; kingdom Bacillati; phylum Cyanobacteriota; class Cyanophyceae; order Oscillatoriales; family Microcoleaceae; genus Microcoleus; species Microcoleus sp. AT8-B5. The sequence goes on along the minus strand of NZ_JAUBUY010000071.1, from coordinate 4,912 downwards.
GCTTTCAATCTTGAAACAGCCCTTCAACCATTCCAACAAGCAAAAATCATCGGTATAGACTGCGAAACAACAGGGCTTGACCCCTACCAAGCCAAAATTAGATTGTTACAACTTGCCATTCCTGACCATCCAGTAATCATTGTAGATTTATGGGCAATTGAACCGAGTTCCCTCGAACCATTACGCTTGCTCTTAGCGAGTCCTGCACTGAAGGTAGGTCACAACCTCAAATTTGAATGGCAAATGCTCGCTTTTGCCGGACTGGAACCATCCAAACCCTTTTTCGATACCTATTTGGCTTACCGAGTGCTGACGGCTGGACTAAAACGCCATTTGTCCCTAGAGGCTGTCACTGAGAATTTGTTGAAAGTAAAGCTAGACAAAACGCAGCAAGTTAGCGATTGGTCGGGAAACTTAACACTCGCTCAACTGCAATATGCTGCTACCGATGCTGCAATCTTACTCCCGCTGGCTGCTGCTCTGCAACAAAAACTGAAAGCTTCTAAGCTTTGGAAAACTGCTTTACTAGAGTTTGCTTGTCTGCCTGCGGTGGCTTCTATGGAACTCAACGGAATGCTTTTAGATAGAGAACAGTGGAGAGTTTTGGGAGTCAAGCTCTGTCATCAACGCGACTCTCTTTTAAAACAAATTAATTCACAACTCCATCGACCTAACCCTAATCAACAAATCTCTCTCCTGCCGGAATTTACGGATACAATTAATCCTCGCTCTCCCAAGCAAGTCTTAGCGGCTTTGCAAGAAAAAGGTATTCCTGTTACTTCCACTAGCTCTCAACATTTAATTCCTTTGCAAGGCGAGTATCCCGTTATTCAAGCACTGTTAGAATACCGCAGTTTATCGGCTCGTATCGATACTTTTACTCTGGGTTTACCTGAACGCATTCACCCGATTACAGGGCGCATTCATCCCAATTGGTTTCAGATTGGTGCTAGATCAGGACGGTTTAGTTGTCGAGAACCAAATTTAACGAATATCCCCAGAGATAAGGAAACCCGACAGTGTTTTAAAGCTGCACCCGGTTACGTCCTGCTCAAAGCCGATTACAGCCAGATTGAACTGCGGATCATGGCGAAGGTTTCGGGCGATCGCACGATGGTCAAAGCTTACTCCAAAGGGGAAGATTTGCACTCTCTCACAGCTTCCTTGGTGCTAGCAAAACCTTTATCTAAAATTACTGTCGAAGACAGACAGCTCGGCAAAATTATTAACTTCGGTTTAATTTATGGCATGGGAGTTACGAAATTTAAGAATATGGCTCAAGCAGAGCATGGAGTCACTTTAACGCTGCAACAAGCTTCACACTTTCGTAAGAAGTTCTTTGAATTTTATACAGGTATCAAACAATTTCACGGCAAAGTTCGGAGCGCCTGGAGCCGAGATATTCGAGAGAGTCGCACAGTCTTAGGCAGAAGGAGATTATGGTCAAAAGATACTAAACCGTTGCTTAATGAGATGCTAAATAACCCAATTCAAGGAATGAGCGCTGACATTACTAAACTCGCTCTTGCTCTCATTTTTTCACCTCTAAGCTGCACGGATGCTAAACTGATTTGTGTGGTTCACGATGAAATTTTAATAGAGTCTCCTATCGAAGAAGTAAAGCCCGTTAAAGCAATGCTTAAAAAATGTATGGTGAGAGCCGGGAATAAATTTCTCTCTCCGATTCCTTGCGAGGTAGAAATTAAGGTGACGGAAAGTTGGGGAGGATAAACCCGCCCGACCGCACAAAAAATCCCCTGATTGACATTGCTGCAAGATATCAGGGAGATCGAACTTGATATAAGTGATTCAAACCTAGCAGTTGGATCTCGCCTGAGCCGGCTCAGGCTGCTGAATGATGAAACCGCAGCGACATAAAGATGAACCGAATCACGAAGATGCCCGCCACGATCCAAGTTCCCCCAGACACTTCCTTGGCTCTACCTTGGCAGGTTTTCACAATCGGATAGGCAATAAATCCGATCGACAACCCTTCCGCGATAGAATACGTTAATGGAGTCAGGAAAATCGTCAGAAACGCTGGAATCACTTCCGACATATCATCCCAGGGAATTTCTTTCACCTCGGCCAACATCATCGCGCCCACAATCACCAGCGTCGGCGTCGTTGCAAAAGCCGGAATCGCTTTAAACACCGGAATGAAAAACACCGACAGCGCAAATAATCCTGCCACAACTAAAGCGGTAAATCCAGTTCGACCGCCTTCGGCAATGCCTGCGACCGATTCAATATAAGTCGTCACGCTCGACGTACCGAATATCGGACTGATTGTGGTGCCAATGGCATCTGCCATCAGTGCTTTATTGGCACGCGGCAGCTCGCCCGAAGGTCCAATATAACCAGCCCGCATTCCGACACCCGTTAACGTCCCGATGGTGTCAAAAATATCAACAAACAGAAACACAAATAGCACTGCAATCCAGTCAATAAAATTCTCGGAGTTCAGATTAGAAATGCCCAGAAATGCTTGACCAAAAATGTCTTTTGGCAGTTCCGGCAGCGCAAAAAATCCTTGAGGTGGGGGTGAAACCTTGAACAGCCAAGCCCAAATAGCAGTTCCCAAAATTCCAAATAGTAACGCACCTTTGACGCGCCGCACCACCAATCCGGCTGTAATCGCTAAACCCGCCACAGCCAGTAGCGTGTTCGGTTCTGCTAAGCTGCCAAACGCCGTTTTTGTGGCTGGATTTGCCACAATCAATCCGGCCCCCCCATTAACAACATCTCCTGACATCCCGATGTAGGCAATAAACAAGCCAATCCCACCTGCGGTTGCGTGCTTGAGCGACTTGGGAATTGCCGCGATCAATAACTTACGTACATCTATCAACGTCAGAAGGATAAAAATTAATCCCTGAACAAACACGCATGACAGCGCCAACCGCCAATCGATTTTCAGTCCGATTACAACTGAGAAAGCAAAAAAGGCATTCGTTCCCATTCCAGGCGCGAGCCCGAACGGGTAGTTTGCTAAAATTGCCATGCAGAAGGTTCCAACTGCTGACGCCACAGCGGTTGCTACAGCCAATTGCGAAAACAAATCTCCAGGCTGTTGTAGAAAAATCGCGTTTGACAGAATAATCGGATTGACGACTAAGATGTATCCCATCGTCATGAACGTGGTGATACCCGCGAGCGTCTCTGTTCTGAAATTGGTTCTGTAGAAATCAAACTGAAAGAACTCTGCCAGTGCTGCTTGCCAACCTGTGTAGGATTGCTTTGGTGGAATTGGTTTTTGAAATTCTAAATCAGCGCTCATGGTTTGGATCTGCTCCATTTAATTGAGATAGGAGTTAGGCGGTAAACGATCGTCCTAGACCCAATGCCGCCAATTCTTTGGGATAGGCGATCGAGCTTTTATCCCCGGCAATGTGGACTTCATCTTGCAGCGCGCGAGGTAAATCTTCGGGATACTGTTCTTCAACAATGTCCTTATCTTCGCCAAACACTTGATGGTTAAAGTCCAGCGTGTCTTGCAGCGGTGCATCTTTGTCAAAATTGCGGCTTCTCGGCACTACCCAAGCGAGTTTTGCGGGCTGAAACCGGACAGGCAGCATTTAGGATGTGTAACTGCCCGTTCCCAAAGGTAACGCTTAACTTCGCTGTGAACGGCAGCCACACTTCAAACAATCGACGCCACTAAAACCCAGGCGGACTCAGATGCTTTAGATTGTGCGGATAGTTGCTCACAGTGCTGACATCCCGCAGCGCGAAACCCGTGCGGTAGTCGCTCAACGGGATAATCTGGCACTTCTGGATTTCCGCGCTCGCCAAAGGATTCGGTTTGAACAAACGCAAAATGACTCACATCCAGAAAGCCTTCGACTTGACGACCTGTGGCAGCTTCGTGAGCTACGCTGGCTGGCAGAACCTGAATATAGTCTGGATCGTTCCATTCCTGAAAGTATGGAACCTGAATATAGTCTGGATCGTTCCATTCCTGAAAGTATGGAAAATGCACTCCTCCGTTATCCACGAGCCTTACCCACACTAAACCATAGCGTTCGGTGACAGCGTAGGTCGTCAATTTCAGCCGAGCGGGAATTGCGGCATCCAGTTGAGCGGGAATACGCGTGCATTGACCGCTTTTGTCGTAGCCGACGCCGTGATATTTGCATTGGAGTTCATCGTTCTCAACCCGTCCCAAACTCAGAGGAACACCGCGATGCAAACACAAATCCCGTGCTGTAACGATCCAGCTATCGGAAAGTCGAAACAGCACGAGACGTTCATCGAGCAGCTTTGCGGCAAACGGTCGATGCGTAACTTCATGCGAGAACGCGATCGGATACCCAAACGCCGCAAGGGCTTTCCAATCAGTTTCACTAAAGGTGCAGTTTCGAGGCCATACAAACGCAGAATTGCATGATCGTTCTTGTGTAGTGTGCATAATCCTGTATGCGAAATACCGCTGAAGCTTAAGATATTAGAAAGCTTACTTCTGTACGATTTACTACATACCCCTCTTCTGTCACTTTCGGCCTAAAATAATCCGGGATGCTTAGAGCATAAGACTTTTATCAAAAATTTTGATTGTCGGCATTCTGTTAGAAAATAAACGCTCAAATCCCCGCTCTATCTACAGTTAAAAATTTGGCTCTCACTTTTATTTTCCCAGAGTGACAGAAGAGGGGTAATCACTGTTAGTAACCAAGCGGCAAATATCGTTGGCAAGTTATCAAAAGGCGCTATTGCCATGCTGCCCCAAGCTGAATATAGCGTTATCAGGCAGGAGGGAGAATGTGGCTACACAACCAATGCTTTAACGTAAAGATTCAGGTCCAAAAAGACTTAAGTGGCGGCATCTGGTAAAATAGACCTCTTGCAAAATAATTTTATGATATAATGAAAAGTTTTGCTGAAAGTTGATTGAATCCCAACTCTTAACTTA
>NZ_JAUBUY010000070.1:0-25077 GCF_036705565.1 Microcoleus sp. AT8-B5 | reverse complement strand
CCCGTCCAAAAAGGACGGGCGGGACGCCCATCCCACTTTCAAGAGTGAAAGTTATTTAATTCTCATTCCTTAGCAGGTTTTCATCAGCAAGTTCGGTCAAATCTGGTTTCTAAATTGTGACTATATAATACCCTAAATTGCGCCGTTCTTCCACAAAATTCCTAGATATTTTTTATTCACCCCAGATCCGTCCTATAAAATTTTATTTTTACAACCTCTGAATAGATTTAAATCCAACTAATATAACATAATTTCTTTGCTGTCTGTTAGCTAAATCACACATTTTTATAAAACATTAAGATAGAATAGTATAGCGATAAGCTTTTAACGCTACTAGGGTGCTAACATTATGAATTATTTGCTAAGTTGGCCTTGTGGCTGCTGCGACGATTGGAAAGATAGTTCCGAGAGTGCTGTGGTACTCAGAAACGGGCAGCGCATTTGTCAGTCGTGCTACCAGCGCAAATACAAGAATCATAAGCTATTCGCTAGACGCAGGCGATCGGACATATCTGTATCGCGGCAGACAGTAACAGAGACTCTCGCTTATTAATACGCGAGCCTTTGAATAAAGTCAAGTATTTAGACAAACTCGCATCAGTGGTGGGAATTAATAATCAACAAAAAAAAGAATGAATTTAGTCATCAGTCATCAGTCATCGGTCATTGGTGATCTGTCACTAATTTACTTATTTATCATCAGTCACTTGAAAAGCAGGTAACAGATTTTAACTTAAAAAACGAATGACTGACGACTAATGACTAATGACTAATAACTAAATGATAGTTCCATCAGGAATCGTGGCATTTTTCAGGACTACGATAATGCCGCTGCGGATGTAAAAACCTTGGTTTTCGCGGTTGGCTTCTTCCACTCCGTCTTTATTAATTATTTGAACATTGCGGCCGATGCGGGCATTTTTATCCACAATCGCGCGGCGAATTGTAGTATCTGCACCGATACCGAGGGCGACGCCGCCGTTGTCCAAACTCGAATGCCGTTCGGCGTCGGGTTCGTAGAAGTCAGCACCCATTACCAGGGTGTCTTGAATTGTACATCCAGCTTCAATGCGCGATCGAACTCCCAACACAGAATGGTCGATCCGGCACTGTTTGAGAATGCAGCCTTCAGCAATAATCGATTCCGTCACGTGAGTATCTAAAAGCTTAGTCGGCGGCAAGAAACGCGGGCGAGTATAAATCGGCGCATTTTCATCGTAGAAACTGAAAGGCGGCTGAGGCTGTTTGGTCAGAGCCAAGTTAGCATCGTAAAAAGCCTCAATGGTTCCGATATCTTCCCAATAATCGTCAAACAAATAAGCTTGAACGTTGTGGTCTTTGGCATTATTCGGAATAATCTCTTTACCAAAATCAGTTTGGTTGGGAGATTCTTTCAGAAGTTTAATCAGAACTTCTTTTTTGAAGACGTAAATCCCCATCGAAGCAATGTAAGGACTTTCCTGAGCCTGCTGCGCTGTCAGTCCCAGTTTAGTAGTATCGACCTGCATTTGTTTGAGCGCATCGCCTTTTGGCTTTTCGCTGAAAGAAACAATGCGGCCGTTGTCGTCTATTTTCATCAAACCAAAATCCGAGGCCCGCTTCTCGTCCATAGGCAAAACCGAGAGGGTGATATCGGCATTGGTTTCGCGGTGTCTCTGCACAAACTTCTGGTAGTCCATGCGGTAGAGGTGATCGCCCGAAAGAATCAAGTATTCGTCAACGTCCCACTCTTCTAGCAGCCAGAGATATTGGCGAACTGCGTCGGCTGTCCCTTGAAACCAGTTGGGGTTTTCCTGAGTTTGCTGGGCGGCGAGAACCTCCGCAAATCCCTCGGTGAAGCCGGAAAACTGGTAGGTGCGAGCAATGTGACGGTTCAGGGATGCCGAGTTGAATTGCGTGAGGACGTAGATTTTGACTATTTCCGAGTTGATGCAGTTGCTCAGAGGAATATCGATGAGGCGATATTTGCCTGCGAGGGGAACTGCGGGTTTGGCTCGCAATTTGGTTAGGGGGTAAAGGCGGGTGCCTACACCGCCACCGAGGATGATGGCTAAAACTTTTTTCAAGGAACTTTCTCCCTAGGGTCGATTAACTCTCCAAGTACAGTGTCGGATGGTGAGGGCTTCTTGACAAGGGGGGGGAGCAAGGAAGTTTTGAGTTTTGAGTTATGAGTTGAGTCGCTTACACAGAAACCGGGTTGTTTAATCCAAATACTTCTTCAAACCCTCAATAAGAGTTATAAAACCCGGTTTAGAAGAGTTGGATTGTGTGCGGGGCTGGAGTTAGGGGTTTTGAGTGGTGAGTTAAAATACCCATCAATCCATAATCGATATTTAAAAAGTTTTGAGTTGTGAGTTAAAATACCTTTCAATAAATAACGGCAGTTTAAGGAAAGAATAAGGTTCGGGGTTTTGGCTGTTAATAACAAGTTTGTTGGGTAAATTCCCCGTTTTCATAATTTCTCGATCGAGGCTCATGGCGCTGTTGTTCTTTTTTAAGGCAGGTAGTCGATCTCACTGCCACGCCCGCTGACCGAAAATCCAGGATACCCGCCACGTGATTCATCCGTCCAGAAATAAAAAACCTGTATCCTATGTAACTTGCCGAACGTATTTATCTCGCGCAAGTCAATGCTTCAATTCTAAAATCTAAAATTTAAAATCTAAAATCGCGCAATCGATTGACACTCTGTGTGATCCTTTCCTCGCATGGTTCTGCTTGAATGTGAGTGATCCGGTTTTTTTAGCGGGCGTTTCTGTTACCTGAGTTTGTCCGAGTCCACAGCACTCAAGAAGCGCTGCCCGTCGGGACGATAAATTGCTAGGTAGAGTCAGTTTTCCATCTTAGATTGACTGCAAATTTGTGTGATTTTTTACAATTTGTCGATCGACAAAAAGGGAGAAAATGTCTATTCTCTACCAAAAGTTAGATACCCTAGAAACCTCTGCTACTGTAGCCTAAGCGGTAAAAGCTAGAAAAAGTGTATGCAAATTCAAACGCCGGACTGGGTTAAAAACGCCGTATTCTACCAAATATTCCCCGATCGCTTCGCCAAAAGCAAACAGCCTCGCAAACGCATGCTGCAAAACTTCATGTGGGAAGAATGGCACGCAATCCCCACCCTGCAAGGCTACAAAGGGGGCGACTTGTGGGGCGTGATGGAAGAGCTAGACTACTTGCAAGACTTAGGAATTAACGCAATTTACTTCACCCCCATATTTCAGTCGGCCAGCAATCACCGCTACCACACCCACGACTACTATCAAGTCGATCCGATGTTGGGTGGCAATCCGGCTTTTAAAGAGCTTCTAGACGCCGCTCACGATCGCAACATCAAAATCGTCCTCGACGGCGTATTCAACCACGCCAGCCGCGGCTTTTTCTTCTTCCACGACATCCTCGAAAACGGCCCCGGTTCTCCTTGGCTCGATTGGTTTAAAATTGAAGGTTGGCCGCTATCTGCTTACGACGGCAATTTTCCTGCTAATTATGCCGGTTGGGATGGGAATCGAGCCCTTCCTGTATTCAATCACGACAATCCAGAAGTGCGAGAATACATCATGGAAATCGCCGAATATTGGATTAAATTCGGCGTCGATGGCTGGCGGCTGGACGTTCCTTTTGAAATTAAAACTCCGGGATTTTGGCAGGAATTTCGAGACCGAGTTAAAGCAGTTAATCCCGAAGCTTACATTGTGGGGGAAGTTTGGGAAGATGCGACAGAATGGCTCGACGGTACTCAATTTGACGGGGTGATGAATTATCTTTTTGCTGCACCGACTATTGCTTTTGCAGCGGGGGACAGGGTTGATTTAACTCAAATTGAAGGCCGTGCTTACCATCCCTATCCGCCGCTTTTTGCTAAAGAGTACGGCGACAAAATTCAGCAGGTTTTGGAAATGTACCCGTGGCCCATACAGCTAACTCAACTTAATTTGTTGGCCAGTCACGATACTGCGAGGTTGTTAACAATTGCAGGAGGCGATAAAGCTAGTGTCGAACTCGCAACTTTGCTGCTGTTAACTTTTCCCGGAGCTCCTAGCATTTACTACGGCGATGAAGTTGGTTTGCCCGGTGCTCTCGATCCCGATTCTCGCCGCGGTTTCCCCTTACAAGCTCGCTGGGAACTTGATGTTTTAGATTATCACAAGCAGTTGATAGCTTTGCGGCACAAATACGCTGCCCTCCGCACTGGATCGTACCAAGTTCTGTTTGCTGAGGGAACGGTTTACGTTTTTGCCAGAATTTTGGGGGATGAGGAAATAGTTGTTGCTGTCAATGTCGCGACCGAAGAAGCTAATATTAGCTTTGAGCCAGCTAGTTTGAAATCTCCTCACGATAAATTGCTGTTCGGTAAAGGCGAGTTTGTTTGGAAAGGTGACGGGAAAACTCGCCTTTTAGAATTGATGCTGCCGGCGCGATCGGGATTGATTTTAGGTTCGGATAATTAGTTCAGCAATTACGCAAGTGTCACGATTCAATCGACTTGTAGGGTGCGTCAGACCGATTGATGGACGGATGATCGAGGGTTTGGGATCTGACCCACCTTACTAATTGTGACACTTGCGTAATTTCTCTAGTTTAAAATGTAAGGTGCGCCCATAATCACCCTACTAAATCTAGAGATGCCGCAAGTTTGATTATGCTGCAAGCAATGCTGGTATAAGGTGCCGGTGTTTGCAATAAATCTAACAAACCAGCCGCTTCAATAACAGTCACGGGTGTTTTGAAAGAGTCTGCATTGGTGGCAGTCTGGACAATATCAGCCATGAGATTTTTCAGGAGTGCAAATAGCAGAAAATCCATCAACGGCGACAATCATTTTAGCAATTTACAAATAGCAGAAAATGAATCGGAGGGATGATGATTATTTTAGCCATTATAAGTTAATTCGGTTGCTGGCTCTGATGGCGAGGCGCGATCGACCTTTTTGGCTTATACTTGGGTCGCCTCCTCTCCCTTGCGGAAAAACTGCTTTAAAATCTCTCCGGGTTCTCTGTCCCAGGTGTCGATATGTTCGTAAATTAAGCCGTCTTTGTCCAGTTTATAAGTAGAGTAGCCGTTAAAAAAAATCCGAGCTTTCCAGGGAACCCGCAGTGTGCCGCGAACAGTCCAATTTGCCACAATACTATCATGGGCTGTCTGACCTACGTCGTGCAGGTCGAAGAAAATCTCGTTAAAGAATAGCTGCCCGTGAAATCGCAGAGTCCAAAAGATAATGCGATAGTTGATTTTTCCTTTAAATTTGTTAACAGGGTCTTGAAAATAAACATCTTTTGTGTAGATGTCGTAGGAGATGTCTTTCTCAAAAAGCGTCGGGAGATCCGCTTTCAGGGTATCTACTGCTTGTTCTACCTGCATTTGATATTCGATCGCGCTCAAACTACCACCTTGTGACAGTATTAATTTATAACTTTAAATGAATAATCTCGATCGGCAGCGGGAGGAGAAAAAAATTGATACTTCAACCAGCTCTAATCTTACCTCTAATTATATTGTCCCCCTCGGCCTTTCTGCTGACCCGGACTTGCGACATCGAAACCTTGGCACAGATTTGACAGAACACCCCCACTCCTCTGACATTCTCGCAGAAATCAACAGCGGCAAGCTGTTGATGGTAGATAGCCGTCGCCGGAACGGCCTAATTTTGATTAAACGTTTCCACGCGGAGTTTGCCGGGCCTGGGGCTGCCGTTGGGGGCGCTTTTGATGTTGACTCTGTGCAGGCTATTCCCGTGGGCGATTTTTGTTTGGTTTGCCCTCACTCTCCCCAAGAAATACAGAAAGCTTTGGGAATTCGGCGGCAGTGGGTGCGGTTAATGGAACAGTTAACGGCAAAGCCTACAGCTTTGGAACGCGCACACATGGTTTTAACTCAGTTTGAACAATATTTGGATTCGGAAACGGTGGCACAAATTCCCGATGAAGCTTTGGCACTTTTAGTAGGCGTATTTCCTCAAACCCTTCGGGCGGCGCGGCAAGGAAATGATCAGTTATAAATTGGTGTAGATACCTTATGGTGTGATCGCGCTGCTACAAGCTCCACTCGGCATTCTGCAAAACTACTCGATAGCCATCTGGGTCTTCAAAGGTCACTCCATCTTTGTCCCAGTAGGGATTGTAGGAGTTTACAGGCTCAAATCCCATTGCTTTCATTCGCTCAACAACCTGCTGCCATTCTTGGTGGTTAGGAAGGTAAAAGACGATAAGATTGTCTTGAGTTGGAGCGCCACCTACAATATGTCCCCGTTGATGGATGAATTCAAAGTGGTGGCTTTCTCCTGGCATCCCAACCATTACTCCGTCAAAACCTTCATGGTTTTCAAAACTATCGAGGATTTGCAGCCCTAAACCCTCTGTGTAGAAATGAACAACTCGATCGAGGTAATCCGTTGGACGAGCAACCCGTAAAACCTTTCCTTGAAGCATATATATCTTCTCCCAAGTTATTTTTGTGTTAAGCAGAAACGGGATACCGAATATTATGACTTGTCAAAAATTTCTCCTATGCGATCGACTGTCCGCTGATTTTCCTCCGGGCTACCCACCGTAATTCGCAAACCTCCTCCAGTATGCCTAATTAAAGTACCTCCCTCTTTTAGCTGCTGCATGATTTGTTTGTGTTCCTGTTCGGCAGATTCGCCCTCGCCGGCTTTCGCCCGCAGGTAAACAAAGTTAGCCGCACTCGGCCAAACTTGCAATTTTTGATGCTGAGTTAGGGCTGCAATTAATTTTGCTCTTTCTGATAGAGTTTCGGGAATGGTTGCTAGCAATAACTGTCGCTGCGCTAGGGCTAACTCGGCTGCAGTTTGCGAGAAACTGGGAAGGTTGTAGGGGAGGCGAATTTTTTCTAAGGCGGCTGTAAGTTCGGGATGGGCGATCGCATATCCGACTCTCATTGATGCTAGTCGAAATGCTTTGGAAAATGTCCGCAAAATTATCCAATTCGGGTGATGGTGCAATTGGTCTGCTAAAGTATTTTGGCTGAATTCAAAATAGGCTTCGTCAATTACTACTAATATCTCTTCGGGTAAGTTTGACAACCATTTTATTTCATCTGCTGTCAAAGCATTGGCTGTGGGCGAATTGGGGTGAACGACAAAGACGGCGCGCACGGGGGGATTTTGATTTTGGGCTATGGCCCTTTTAGCCGCCTCGATATCGATTTCAAAATTCTCCTCTTTCCGCTGAACACTGACAACGGGAATTCCGAGGGTTTGGGCGATTATTCCATACATCGAAAAGGTGGGATTCGCAACGAAAATAGAGCCTGTACCGCCTAAGCAAGTAGCTATTAAGATGGATCTAATTAGTTCGTCGGAACCGTTACCCACAGAAATATTGTCGGCTGTAATGGCGGTTTTTGGCACTGTAACCCCCCCTAGCCCCCCCTTGTTGGGGGGGACATTTAGGGATTCATTGACGTATTGGGCGATCGCCTCTTTGAGCGCTGCGTGGCCTCCGTCGGGATAGCGATTTGTCTCAATTAACTGCTGGTAAGTCCAAGCTAGCTTTTTTTTTAATTCTTCTGGCAAGTCATAGGGGCACTCGTTGGTATCAAGGCGATCGATCGCACTTTCCGAGTGCGCTGGTTCTCCTGATGTGCCGCCCGGATGGGGAGTGTATGCGGTAAGTTCGGCTAACTCTTTTCGGATAAAGGGAAGCATGGTATAATTTACGACTTTTTATTTTAGATTATCTGCTTAGAAGCATCTGAACTTAGCATAGAGCTTGTTCTATCTCGAAAGCAAGAGGAGAGAAGGAATTGAGTTTCTGTCGATCGATTGATGCGTCGGCTGCGGCCAAGTGATTATTCTTAGAAAGTAACTGCTAATATGTGGAAACCAAGTATGAAAGTCAAGCCTTCCGATATATCTAAAAGTGCCGCCGCTACCCTCATAGCTTTGAGTGTGGCGATTCTCCCTTCAGCGCCTGCCTGGGCTCAAACGGACTCAGCTCCGGCACAGAACAATACTGATTCTAATCGAGTTATTCTAGACACCACTCCCCTTCAAGAAAGCAAGGAAGACAACAATCATTGGGGTGCTTTGGGTTTGTTGGGCATCCTCGGTTTGGCGAATCTCTTTCGCAAGGATGAACCCAAACGCTACCGCGATCCGATGGGCGAATAATTTTTTAAACTGCCATCGCACCAGCCAAAAAACCAAATCAACCGTCGTGGATTCAGAAACCGGGTTTTTTACCGAAAGACTGGATTATTGCCTTTAATCCGAGTAACAAATCCGGTTTCTTTGATATATTTGGGTATTTTGGTCACAAAGTTTGTTTATTCAATCACGCCACAAAGCAATCCCGCCCAATAAACCGCTCACATTTGGTACTATTTTAACCTGCGGCGGTAACTCAACAGCAATCTTTTTAGTATTGCCGCCGCCGATGTAAATGCGATCGCAGTTAAAGAGATTTTGCAGATAGGTGAGCGCTTTTTCCAAACGGCGATTCCATCTTTTGGAACCGACTGTATCTAATGCCGATCGCCCTAATTGCTGTTCGTAAGTTTCCCCTTTGCGAAACGGGTGATGTCCTAATTCTAGATTTGGCACCAAGATACCATCGACAAATAAGGCAGAACCGAAACCGGTGCCCAGGGTAATTACTAATTCTACCCCCGTCCCAGCAATTGCTCCCAATCCTTGAATATCGGCATCGTTAGCCACTCGCACAGGTTTTCCCAAGCGATCTTTGAGGGTAGTTTCTAGGTCAAAATCTATCCAAGACGGATCTAAATTCACTGCGGTTTTGATGACGCCTAGACGCACGACGCCGGGAAAACCGACGGATACTCGGTCAAATTCCCCTTGTCCGCTTGCTAAAGAGGCGATCGCCTCTAATACGGGTTCCGGTTTCGGTGGTTGAGGCGTTTCTAAACGGCTGCGTTCCGTTTGGGGCTCGCCTTCATTGTCCAAAACCATAACTTTTATGCCACTTCCGCCAATGTCAACGGCTAAGGTGCGAGTCGATCGATCTTGTTGAGTCATTTGATTGTTAAGACTTGCAAGTTGGTCAAATTTTAATTTTTGAATTGGCAAAACTTTTGAATCGCTTCCCAAATTTCCGCTAGGACATTTCCCAAAGAATGATCGTCTTCTAATTCGATTAATTGCACCCAGGGACGGTTAGCGGCAAAATCTCTGCTAGCTTGAATCGGTATTATTGTATCATGCTGGCCGTGAAGGATTAACGTAGGGACTGACCGCATTAATTTTTCTTCAGGGTATTGAGCCATATCTGCCAAAAACTGATAATTCAGCGGCAGATAACCTTGTTCGCCGTAGTGGTAAACGGGCAAATATTTCTCCGACTGCCACTTTTCTAACTGTTGCTGTCCCAACAGCGGCAGCCAGTGGGAGATAAATTGAAAAGCCGGTGCTAACAAAACTATTTGTTTTACTGACAATTGTCGCTGGGCCAACCAAGCCGCTGTCAGCCCCCCAAAACTAGACCCAATTATTGTAACTCCCCCTAATTGTTCCTTATCTGCCGATGGGGAGGATATCGAATTAGCGGTTTGCAAAAATTCTGTTTCTATTTGCTGCAACTGGCGGGTGAGGGTGAGACCGGAAAAATCGTTTTGATTGAGATCGGGAGTTTTTAGGTCAATTTCTAGGGACGAAAAGCAATCTCGGAAATATCTTGCCTTAAGGGAATCGGGACTTGATGCAAATCCGTGTAAATAAATGTAACTCGAATGGTTTTTTAAATTCATTCAGTAATTGATATTTAACAACAAATATTAATTATAACACCCACAGCCCCGACTTCTTTAAGAAGTCGGGGCTCTAATAAGCCGTGAACAAAATGGCACTATTACTGCGGTTTTTGACGGTTTTGCATCCGGTTTTTAGCATTTTGTCGGCGCTGCTGCATCAGTTGAGCGAATTGGCTGCGCTGTTCAGGCGTGAGCACTTCTCGCATTGCGAGTGTATTTTCAAATTGCACCTCTTCAAACTGCTGTCTCAATCCCATTATTTGACGGTGTTTTTCACGAATTTCGCTGGCATTTGCCGTGCCGGACATCATCGTGTCCAATTCTTGTCGGGCTTGGCGAACTGCTTGCATTCGCTGGGAAAGTTGGTCTTTGTAGCGATCGCGAACTGCTTGCATTTGCTGCTTTTGGTCAGCGCTTAAATTCAGTTGCTCAAACATCCCGCCTTCCTTGCCAGCGGGTCGATTTGGTCGCTGATTTTGGGCAATTGTTTCCGGTTCTAAAGGATTAGGAACTGCTATTGCTGCGGCTGTGCTGCCGAGAGTCAGCATTAAAACGGCTAGGGCAGAAATACGACGAATTGACATGAAAATTACCTCTTTGATATTACTTATTTGTTGGCGGTTCGCTTTCCGAGGAAACAGGGAAATTCAACCAGTCTGTTGGCGGGCGATCGGTCATAGTTTCTTGGGGAGAGTCATGGAGTACACCCTCCCAGTTAGTCACTAAAAATGCTTCTAAGTTAGCTGTTTCCTCATCTGGTAATTGTGCAGTCTCAAACGGACGGTAGCCAGACCAAAAAAGTAGCAGGCTAGCAGCAATCGCAGACGACACAGCCCACTTAGAAACAGATGATATTTTTAACCTGTCATGAGACTTAGGTGACGTAGTTACTCGCCTTTTTTCCCGGTGTTTTTCATTAAGAAGGCTCGCCTGATTAGTTTCTATTGCTGCTAGAATTTTTTGCTCTAAATCTGGTGCAGCTTCAGGAATATTGGCGCGATGTTGCTTCAAGAAATTAACTAACTCTTGGTCGCTGCTTGGGTTATTCATAGCTCGCTGACACCTTCTTTTTGCAAAAATTGCCGCACAGCATTTCGGGCATAAAACACGCGAGATTTGACAGTTCCCGCAGGCAGTCCCAAAATTTGGGCTACTTCTTTTTGCGGGATGTCTTCTAAGTCGTGCAGCACCAAAACGCTGCGGTGTTCAAAGCTCAATTGCTCCAGTCCGCGCTGCACTAAATCTTGATAGTGCAACTGCATCAAGTCCGATGTGTTATCTTTGAGAATAACCCGATCCATTGTTTCTTGATTTTTGAGTTGGGAGTCAAAAGAATGCTGTTTAGCAAATGCTTGTCTTTGGTCGGAAGCCACATTCCAAGTGATTCGATAAAGCCAAGTAGAAAAGTTTTCCTGGTGCTTGAGTTTGGGCAATCCTTTCCAGACTCGCAGGAATACTTCTTGTGCTAAATCGTCAAGAAGCGAGGGGCCGCAGAGTTGGTAAAGGGTTGACCTGACTTTGAGTTGGTAGCGTTGGTAAAGGTAGCGAAAGCAAGTGCGATCGCCCTTTAAACATTGAGCAACTAAGTCCGAGTCGGAACAGTCATCGATTAAAACATTGGCTGACACAGCTAACACCTGTGAAGTCTCCCCCACCAGTTCGTTATCTGAAGTGTTTAGACAGGGCGATCGCGAAAAAGGTTCAAATCATTTAAAATTTTATTTTGAGCATGAATCCGCTTGGGGTGGAAAACTGCACCAATGTCAGTAACAGGCTTTCCGGCCTGTTCCACAAAAATTAAATAAATTTTCTTGTGGGGAGTAAAGGTTGGGCTTCTAGCCCGCCCCTAACAGGCAAGAGACCTGTTCCACAAAACTCAATTTTATTGTGGAACGGGCCGAAGAGCCCGTTCTTAACAATAATGCAAGATGTGAGTTCTAACGATTTACAGCATTTTTCCAATAAGTATAAGTTTCTAAACCAATACTTTTTTGGTCTTCATTATAGATATCATCTAAACATTTGAAAAGAGCCAAAGCATATTTTTTTAATCCCAACTCTGTTAAACTTGTGAGAATCCTAGTCAGCCGCAAATAGTTGTGATTAAATTTTTCTATCCACTGTCTTTTTCTTGACAAATATTCTGCAGATTTGGCAATTACAATTTCTGCGTTTTCCCCTTCGCGGCATTCCAACCCGTAAAACGCCAGCATGACTTTTAGAGATTTGAATAAGCGACTTCTCAACTCTTCACTTGTTCTAAAAGCTTTAATTACCTCATCATTTAAAGTTGGAGCACTGGAATTAAAGCGACTCTTTTCTCTCAGCGGAAACAGCCATTGAATGTAATTGTGCACGGATTCCAGCTTCTGGTAATCCCACGACCAAATATCCTCGATCGCCCGACCTTGAGAATCAGGCTGCTGACCGAGATAGAATGCTAAAATTTTGTTTTGTTTGGTTGAATTACTCATTAATCTGCTATACAAAAAATCAGAATGTTACTCTTCAGTCGGTTAAAACTGAGATGTTACACCAATATAAATAAAGGAATTTATCGCGGGGTGGGGGCGGTTTTTGACTCTTTGGGTATCTGTTTAAGCTATTGGTGAACCCGCCCCTAAAGATTTTTAAGAATGTTGTTCTTCAGTCAGTTTTAACTCACATCTTGCACCATTCGCAATTACCTGTAGGGGCGGGTTCGCCAACAGCCTCTCCGGTTGCAGATAGGTTAAATAAACCCGCCCCAACCCCACCAATAGCCCTTTATTGAGATTGGTGCAAGATTTCAGTTTCAACCGACTTTAGCTATTAGCCAGGGGTTTAAACCCCTGACTGCTTCCCCCGCTTTACCGCAGAGTCACAAACTCTTCAGCAGTCGATGGGTGAATGCCAATAGTCGCGTCGAAGTCTTTCTTCGTAGCCCCCATATTAACCGCGATCGCCATTCCTTGAATAATCTCGCCCGCGTCTTTCCCAACCATGTGCACACCCAAAACTCTGTCAGTATTAGTTTCAACAACTAACTTGACAAAAGTTTTCTCATCTGCACCTGTCAAAGAATGAAACATGGGTCTAAACTTGGCTGTATAGCACTTAATTGATTCGGGAAACTTGGCTTTAGCTTCCTCTTCTGTTAAGCCAACTGTAGCTGCTTCCGGCTGCGAAAATACTGCTGATGCAACATTTTCGTGACTGATCGATCTGGGGTTATTACCAAATTCAGTATCTGCAAAAGCGCGGCCTTCGGCGATCGCAATTGGCGTTAAATTGATGCGGTTGGTGCAATCTCCCACTGCAAAAATGTGGGGCTGACTGGTGCGGCTGTCTTTGGTAACTGCGATCGCACCTTTATCGGTTTCTACCCCCGCATTTTCTAAACCCAATTTTTCTAAATTTGGTAAGCGCCCGGTAGCGCACAACAGGGCGTCTACTATTAGCGTTCCTTCAGATTTTCCCGACAGAGTTAATTTTAAACCTTCTGGGGTTTTCTCAATTTGTGCGATCGAGCTTTCTGTCAAAAATTCGATTCCGTGCTTAATCATTCCTTCTTGCACGTTGGCGCGAATTTCTGCGTCGAAGTAGTGCAAAATTTGATCGCGCCGGATGATTTGAGTTACTTGGCTTCCCAACCCGTTCATGATGCAGGCAAATTCGACGCCGATGTAGCCACCGCCCCAAATTGCTAAGCGTTTTGGCTGCTCTTTTAGCAAGAAGATTTCACGGGAAGTAATCGCGTGTTCGATACCGGGAATGTCAATGCGATGGGCTTCACCGCCCACTGCAATTAAGATTTTGGCGGCGGTGATTTTTCTGTCACCAACTTCGACGGTATGGGGGTCAATAAATTTGGCGTATCCTGAGATTAATTCGACTCCGGCTTTTTCAAGAAAGCTGATGTGCAGTTTGCTGAGTCGGCGCACTTCTGTGTCTACCGTGGTGACAAGTTTTTCCCAATCAAAGCTGCTTTCTACTGGACTCCAACCGTAGCCCACCGCATCTTCGTAAAGGTGCGAAAATGTGGAGGCGTACACCATGAGTTTTTTGGGGACACAGCCGCGAATTACGCAGGTTCCGCCTACTAAGTCATTTTCGGCGATCGCCACTTTTGCGCCGTAGGATGCTGCTCGCTTGGAACTCGCCAATCCGCCGGAACCCGCACCTATCACAAACAAGTCGTAGTCGTATGTCATAATTGTCTGTACCTTCTTATCGCCCACTTACCAATTTTACGCTTTACTTTTCTTAATGATATCTCAAAAAAATTTTGTTTTTTTTGGGGTCAACTACTTTACTTTTTGCGCTTACTGAGGTATTATTTAATAATAGGAATATTTGCATTAATTTTAAAATTGCTCACACTCCCATTATTAGACTATAGCACAAGCGACCGACAAGAAACATATAAAAATGTAAATTTTTTTTCTGCGGCAGATGAGGAAATAGCTAATTATAGTTCTCGGAGACAACCACCATGCAAGTCACGACCGAACAAATTATTTATCCATGCAGCGACGGTCAACCAATGGCAGATAGCACAATTCAATACAAATTAATCGTCAAAATCAAAGAAGGTTGCGAATCGCTGTTTAAAAACGACCCAAACGTGTTTGTAGCAGCCGATTTACTGTGGTATCCAGTTGAAGGTAGACCAGACATTTCTCAAGCACCGGATGTCATGGTAATATTTGGCAGACCAAAAGGCGATCGACGTTCCTACCTGCAATTTAACGAAGATAATATTGCTCCCCAAGTTGCCTTTGAGATTCGCTCTCACAACGACAGACAAACCAAGATGTACAAAAAACTTTCATTTTACAATCGCTATGGAGTCGATGAATATTACCTTTACGATCCCGAAAGCAACGATTTGAGCGGTTGGCAAAGAATTGAAGGAAACTTAGAAATAATTGAGCCGATGGAGGGCTGGGTAAGTCCGAGATTGGGAGTACGATTTGAGTTGGGCGAAGCTGGGTTAGAAATTTATCGACCCGATGGACAAAGGTTTCTTTCCTATGCGGAATTGGAGGAACAGGGGGAATTAAACCGCCAGCGTGCCGAACAAGAAGCTCAAAGAGCCGAACGTTTGGCAGCAAAACTGCGCGAATTGAACATCGATCCTGAGAGCATTTAAGCGACAAATTAGACCTCTTGCAAAGGTCAAAAACACCCCCCTCAGTCCCCCCTTGCTAAGGGGGGAAGCAAGAAAAATTAGGCTCCCTCCCCGCGACTTCGGGGAGGGTTGGGAAGGGGTCTCAGCATTTTTGCAAGAGCTCTATTGTTGAATTTAGGGCTTACGCATCAAGACCACAGAAACCGGGTTTTTTATGGTTTATGCGCGCTGTAGCGAATGATGTTCGTGAAAAAACCAGGTTTCTCACCACCTTTGTGTAAGTTCCATAATTACAATTTGTCCCACTTGTTTAAAGTCGCGAAGCAATCTCCATTCTTCGGGATTGGTTCACTCTACTCCGGTGCATTTGCAATGACCGAAAGCATCCAGAATACAAGCCCCTAGATTCATTCCTTCGGAGACTCAGAACCCAGAGATAAAAAACCTGTATCCGATGAAACTTTCCCCCCTAATTTATCTCGCGCAAGTCAGTCGATTTTAGATTTTAGATTTTAGATTTTAGATTTACCCCACAGATAAATCTGGGAGCTTGAACTAGGGTCTAAAATTTTTATCTTTCCACGACTTAAGTCGGGAGCTTGTATCCGTTTTTGGGCCTTGTCAATGCTTCAATCTAAAATCTAAAATCTAAAATCTAAAATCGATTGACGCCTGATACTAAAATTAGCGTCCAAACGATCGCCACGACCGCCGCCAAAACCGATAAGAAGTGTTAAGTTAGTAGTTAGTTGTGTCGATCGCACAGAAAAAAAATGCCTGAACTACAAACCGATACATACCAAGACCTCGACCCGCAAGTCCTCTCAAAGCCAGTTGTTGTCGGTCTGGAAGATGTAACAAAAGTTTACGGGATTGGCGACCTCGAAGTTCGCGCCTTAAACGGCGTCAGCTTGACGGTAAGACAAGGAGAATATTGCTCGATTATGGGCGCATCGGGTTCCGGCAAATCTACAGCTATGAATATTATCGGCTGTCTCGATCGACCTACGAGCGGCAGTTACTACTTAGACGGCGTAGATGTCGCCCAAATGCCCGAATCAGAATTAGCCGGAATTCGCAATCTAAAATTAGGTTTTGTCTTCCAACAATTTCACCTGTTGCCTCAATTGACCGCCTTAGAAAATGTCATGTTACCGATGGTTTATGCCGGCATTCCCGCAGCAGAAAGACGGGAACGGGGAGTAGACGCTTTAACAAAAGTAGGGCTGGAAAGTCGGCTGCAAAACAGACCAAATCAACTATCAGGAGGACAGCAGCAGCGGGTAGCCATCGCCAGGGCTATTGTCAACCGTCCCGTGTTGTTGCTGGCTGATGAACCTACAGGTGCATTGGATACAAAAACTACTCAAGAAGTAATGGATATTTTTACAGAATTCAACGAAAGCGGCATGACTGTTGTGATGGTAACGCACGAACCCGAAGTAGCGCGTCAAACTCGCCGCGTTGTCTGGTTCCGCGACGGTAAAGTTATTCACAATAATCTCAACCCGGAAGAACTTTCACACGCGGTATTTTAGTAGAATAGTCCGCGAAAAGCGAAAAGAAAATCGGGCGAGTGAAATCGCTTCTAGACAAACGAAGTCCACTCCAAGCGGACTGAAGAATCAAGAGGGTATTACTTCTATCCAAGAGGGCTTTAGCTATTAGACAGGGGTTTTCAACCCCTGGCGGACTAATAGACAAAACGCCAGATATCTGATTAATGAAAAGCACTGGGAAAAGCTTCCCAAACTCGATCGACAAAATCTCTAAGTTGCCGAGATGCGATCGCACCATCCTTTTTCTCAGCATCCAGAGACTGCAACTGAGTCAACAGCGAAATCACCTCAGTATCCAGCGCAGCCCGGAACAAACTCAGCGGCCACAGCAAATCAGCACCATCCCGCAAATCGGATAAAGTGTAGTCTTCCGACCATTGCGCCGATAAATCCTTCCCTGACAGTAATACAACTAACATTAAAGGGCGCACCCAACAAATTTGACGTGCCTCAACCACTTGGATCACCTCTGAATGCAGGCACGCATCTCCACATTCTAAACTGACAATTTGACCCGGCTTAAAGTTCAAAGCACAATCCATTAATGCTCACACTTAATACAGACATAACAAAGCAGCGAAATAAGTGCTGCATCTCTCCACAGCACCGGAAAACATTATATCATAATTCCTTCTTCCTTCTTCCTTCTTCCTTCTTCCTTCTATCCTTTACATCCGTTACATCCGTTACAAAATCCGTTGCCGAACTTCCTTCTTCCTTCTATCCTTTACATCCGTTACAAAATCCGTTGCCGAACCTTCTTCCTTCTCAACTTTCATCAAGCTTTTTAAGAGCCATTTCGAGATCGGCTGTCAACAATCGTGCTTCTTTTTTACCACCGCCACCATGGGCATAATCCGCCACGGAAATCGGAGAACCGATCGCAATTTTTACCTGAGCACCCCATTGAGGAATCCGCGGGCGATAGCGGATACTCATCGGTACAATTTTCACCCCCAAACCCGGTTTGCTCAACTCTGCTTGCATTGCCAAACGCGCCAATCCCGGCTTAATCGGATGAACTTCGCCATCCTGAAAAATACCGCCTTCGGGAAAAATCACCAACATTTCCTTGTCGAGGAGTAATTCCACCCCATAACGGAGACTGCCAATTGCCGGATGCTTGAGATCCACAGCAAACCCCCCCAAATGTCTGATGAACCAACCTTGCAGTCCTTTGACCTCATCAGCAGTTACCATAAACCGCAAATCGCGTCCAGTCACCTTCTGTCCCGTTGAATAGGGCATCATCAGGGCATCCCACCGGGAGCGGTGCGTAGGGGCTAAGATGACAGGCCCGTCTTTCGGCAAGTGCTCCTGTCCGGTTATCTCAATCTTGCCAAAATGAAACGGTAGGACAACATAGTGACCTAGCGGATAGAGCAAGGAGGTTAACCAAGGAGAAACGCGAGAGGTATTAGATGCTACCTTGGCAGGCATTGGCTTCACTAGAGATGATTTACTGGACTGCTTGATCGAGATATAAAGTCTAAAGTAAGGTGTTGGTCAAATCTTTAGTTTTTGGATCGGGACAGTTTTGCTATTGGCCTTGTGCCGATCGAGCGATCGCGCCCGCAAGAGATAATCTGTCACAGGTAAAACCTCAGCCAACCGGACAGCACTAATGCAGAGCAGTCGGCCGCCTGGAAAGCTTGATCGGGCAATTACGGATCTATTATTTCAGTTAAAGGATCAATTTCAATTAAACATCGCCCCGAAGAGAGTAAAAAATTTTACCTGTTAATTTTTCCGGCGCGCTTCAAACCAAGAAAGCAACTGATCGCGGCAAACAGACTCCATAATACCGCCGAGCACCTCTAAGCGGTGACACGAATGCGCGCTATCGGGAATATTAGCGGCAGTCCGAATCGTGCCAGTTTTCGGGTCATCTGCTCCGTATACCAGCAAACCAATCCGAGCTTGGACGATCGCACCCGCGCACATCGGGCAAGGCTCCAGCGTTACGTAGAGCGTGCATTGCTTGAGATGCCAGTCTTGCAAAACTTTGCCTGCCGCGCGCAAAGCCAAGATTTCAGCGTGAGCAGTCGGATCGCAATCTCGCTCTCGCCGATTTTGCGCTTCGGCAATCAATTTGCCAGTACCGTCAACAATGGCAGCACCCACAGGTACTTCACCAGCATCACCCGCTGCTTGCGCCAGTTCCACAGCCCTAGTCATCCAACGTTTGTGAATAAAATAAGTAGTCTCACTAATAGACAACGGCTCAGCTTTATAATTCACGTCATCCCTAAGTAACAGAAAAACTTAAGATCGATAAAGAAAGTTACATTACAGCTTAATCGAGAGTCTTTAATTATGGACACCACTACGATTACCACTGAAATTGTTGAGCTGTTGTGCCGCATTAGTCGGCAAAAGCTGCGCGAACAAGATATCACTCCTTTGGTAGTGTTTCTGACGGCTCTGATTTCCATCCTGCGCGGAGTGATGATTATTGACAGGACGATCGCAGTTGAAGAAGAAGAACGGCTGCAAAAGACTCTCAAAGCCTTTGCCAGCGGCGACCGCGATCGGGTAGAACTAATTCAGCGCCTTGTCAAAGGAGTATCGAAACAGCAGGTTTACTTCAACCCCACGGAATTGCTAACCCTGACAGCTTTGTTCTCAGAATCAGAAAAACTGTTGCTCATCGGTTCCGGCTACGAAATGTCAGCGGCCGACGGACACATCGACCTGCGGGAGCAAATGTACTTACAGTCGATCGCCAATCGGCTCGGCCTCGACTCCCGACACATTGCAGTCATAGACACTTTATTTACTAAAGAAGGAACCCTCGACTCAGAAGCTTTTGCCGAAGTTCAAGCTTTACTCGATCCCAGCGAATTTGAGTCCCGCGATCCGGTATTTGGCAAAGCAGCAAAGCACTTGCTGAGTATTTTACTCCGCCAATAATCCAGCCCCTATAAATTTTTGGGCAGTACAAAGTAGTGAGAGAGGATTTCGAGGATTTGACGCTGTTTCCATTGGAGATGGGAATTGGGCGCTCTTACCTACCAAGAGCGCTGCACGGCGTATGTTGCTCAAAAACCTGGTTTCGGCCTAAGTCCCGCTTGATTTTTTTTTTGCAAGAGTCGATCGACCCTTGTATCCCATTGAACCGAATGCCTCTAAAATCTAAAAGCGACTTGTCGCTGCCTTGATAGACCCAGCTTGGTGTCAAATCTAAAATTGATTGATTATGCAAATTGAATGGCAAACCGCCAAAACCTACGAAGACATTCTCTATCACAAAAGTGGTGGCACCGCCAAAATTACCATCAATCGACCTCACAAACGGAACGCTTTCCGTCCCAAAACAGTTCTGGAACTGTGCGATGCCTTTACTGATGCCCGCGAAGACACAAAAATCGGCGTTGTCCTGTTCACCGGTGCGGGGCCTCATACAGACGGGAAATACGCCTTTTGCGCCGGCGGCGACCAAAGCGTGCGGGGTTCGGCGGGATATGTAGACGAAGGTGGCATACCCCGGTTGAACGTGCTCGACTTGCAGAAGTTAATTCGATCTATGCCCAAAGTTGTAATTGCTTTAGTTGCAGGCTACGCAATTGGAGGGGGTCACGTTCTGCACTTAATTTGCGACTTGACGATCGCTGCTGACAATGCTATTTTCGGACAGACCGGCCCCAAAGTCGGCAGTTTCGACGGTGGTTTCGGAGCTAGCTATCTCGCCAGAGTAGTCGGCCAGAAAAAAGCCAGAGAAATTTGGTTTTTGTGTCGCCAGTACAGCGCGCAGCAAGCCCTAGAAATGGGTTTAGTCAACTGCGTCGTGCCCGTCGAACAACTAGAAATAGAAGGGATTCAGTGGGCTGCGGAAATTCTCGAAAAAAGTCCGATCGCGATTCGCTGCTTGAAATCCGCTTTTAATGCCGACTGCGACGGTCAAGCCGGTTTGCAAGAACTGGCGGGAAATGCCACTTTGCTGTACTATATGACCCAGGAAGGCGCCGAAGGCAAACAAGCCTTTTTAGAAAAACGGGAACCTGATTTTAGTCAATATCCTTGGCTGCCATAACTGGATGGAGAAATCAGTTTTTTTATGCGCTCATATTAAAGTAGATGCTGCTGATTTTTCTGAGTTAGTAAAGCCCAATGCACCCTGTCGTCCAAAAGTGTCAGTATTGATACCTGTTGCCAAAAAAGAATGAAACTGCTTTGCCAGATGCAAACCATGATAATGATCGGTGATTCCCCTATCGAAAATCGAAAATCGAAAATGGTATGAGCAGCAGGGCAGCCGACGAACTAAACTGAGACTGCTGCAGCGGATTTTTCGGTTAACGTTGTGCCTGTAAGCTGGCAGGCATTGCGCTCAGAAAGAGTGACGGTGGCATCCTGCAGCGTCAGAGTCGATTCTGGCCACAGTCCAATTTCTTCTATGTTTTCCCAAGATGACCTAAAAGGCGAAACCGCTAAAGCACAAGCTTTCCAGTGACTTTGAATCGGCCCGCCTAATAAAGCGCAAACACCCCCGCGTCTGCCTTCAGGGGTATAGTGACGGCAGTGACCACAAGCTGAAGTTAAAGGTGAAGTTAATGAGGTTTGCATAAAAGTTCTTAGGGAAATCATTTTCATCTCTAATTGTCCCTTGCAGAGCTAGTCTGCCTTAGAGCATCCCAACCTTTATGCTGTCTGGGTTGTAGCGATCCCCAAAGCATAATTAAATTTTATAATTTATTTATAATCTCGTTATATATAGAAACAATTAGCTCGGTGCTTGCTCATTGTATAGGTAAAAACATAGGTTAAAAGTTTATAAAGGCGTTAGGGATCAAGAAAAAGTACAAATACCCAAGGAGTATGAAAGGTCACAAATAAGCGGTAGCTCAGGATACAAAAATTGGCTGAGAGTGTCGGTAAGCAGCCTCCGGGAAACAGCAACAATTAAGTTTTCAAATGAAAATGAAAAATAGCTGCCGGCGATCGGGCCCCTGTTGCATTGACGCCAAAAGTAGCTAATCATAAAATAGGCAAGTTTTCAACCTTCTTGTTTATCTCTACAATCAAAATATTAAAATTAATTCAGAGGCGGTAGGAGTTTTGCTAATGAGTAAGCGTTCTTCGGTTGAATCCCCAAATCATCAATCCTCTTCAACCCCAATCAACCCTGCTTTGCAAGCAGTCCTGGGGAGTCTAGATGTAAACCTAGAAGCAGAACTGACAACATACAGAAGGCACAGGAGGCGCGCCGAA
Organism: Microcoleus sp. AT8-B5; assembly: GCF_036705565.1. Taxonomy (NCBI): domain Bacteria; kingdom Bacillati; phylum Cyanobacteriota; class Cyanophyceae; order Oscillatoriales; family Microcoleaceae; genus Microcoleus; species Microcoleus sp. AT8-B5. The sequence continues at coordinate 3,465 of NZ_JAUBUY010000070.1, read as the reverse complement.
CAGTGGGTGTCGCCCTCAGTTCGTACCGGCAAGCAAACAGCCACAACCGAGCAACAGCTAGCCCAAAATTTGGCGCCGGAGACTGCGGAGGAAACCCAGCAGCCCCTATCGCTGCCGCTATCCCTTGCCGGCACTCAGGGCGATGCCCCGCTAGCAACTACCAGGGGTGGCACAAAATTATCTAGCAGTGCCTTCGCACCCAACAAGTATCTCGAATCAAGCGAAAAACTGATCGAAAGTTTGGACGAGTCAAAAGCTGAGCCTACAGTAGAACGCAGTTTAGCCGCCAGTTTGTTAACTCCCTTGGGACTGAGTTCGATGCTGCTGTTTTTGCTGTCATGCACAGCTTTGGGCTACGCAGTCATGTACCCGTCAAATCTAGTTAAGATTGCCGGCCTGAACCGTTTGCTCGATCGCACCTCACCCTCTCCCAGCAACAGTCGCGCCTCTACTGCCATCTCTGATACCAGCACCAAGGAACTACCGAAAGCTCCCAATCTGGTATCCAAGGAATTTGTCGAGCTAGATTTGAGCACTCTCAGCAATGTCAAGCCGACAGTCAGCCCGATTCCTTCCCCGTCACCAAAAGCATCAATCCCGCCAACTCCGCCAGCGCCTCCGGGCCCGGGCGCGGCTGTGCCGATTCCGACAGAAGACGGCAACCCGGCCAGAGGCAGGGAACAAGGACTCAACAATCTGAGCACGGCTTTGCTTCCCACTCCCAGCCCCAGCGCCGCCCAGCCAGTGCCGACACTGCCGACACTGCCTCCAACACCCTCCCCAGCCCAGCCAGCCGCCGCATCCCCAGCCGCCGCATCCCCAGCCCAGCCAGCCGCCGCATCCCCAGCCGCCGCATCCCCAGCCGCCACACCCCCGCTGGGAAGACCTGCACGGGCCGCCGACGGTTTCTATTACGTTGTCACCGATTACACCGACGAAAAATCGCTGCAGCAAGCCAGAACCGCAGTTCCCGATGCCTACGTGCGGAACTTCTCAAAGGGTGTCAAGATCCAAATGGGGGCTTTGAACGATGCTGCCTCAGCAGAACGTTTGGTGAAAGAACTCCAAGAAAAAGGGGTGAAGCCACAATACTATCAACCATAAATTAGGCAAAGACAATTAAACTAATGATCGGGGAGTAGGTTGGGCCGAGGCACGAACCCTCGGTTTCGCTTCACCCAACATTTGCTCAGTTTTGATGGGTAATGCTCGCGCCCTACCCATCCTAAAAATAATCATGACGACCTAACTTAGAGGGAATTAAAATTTCACAATTAAAAATTAAAAAGACGATTGATGAGTATTCATTTTTAATTTTTAATGGTGATTTCTCTGTCTTAATTCTAAAGTTTAAAATTGGGAGACTGGCAAAATGGGATTATTCGATCGCCTATGGCGAGTGATTCGAGCCAATATTAACAGTTTGGTCGGCGCTGCCGAAGACCCAGAAAAAATTCTGGAACAGGCTGTAATGGATATGCAGGAAGACTTAGTGCAGCTCAGACAAGCTGTGGCAGGAGCGATTGCAGCTCAAAAACGCACTGAACGCCAGTGCTCCCAAGCTGAGTCTACAGCAGCAGAATGGCATCAGCGGGCGCAGCTAGCTTTGCAAAAAGGCGAGGAAAATTTGGCGCGGGAAGCTCTGACGCGCAAGAAATCTTATCAAGAAACGGCAACGGCGATGAAAGCCAGTCTGGATCAGCAATCGGCTGTTGTGACTAAACTTAAAGAAAATATGCGGACGCTCGAAAGTAAAATTTCCGAGGCAAAATCTAAAAAAGATATGTACATTGCCCGAGCTCGATCGGCCGCATCGTCGGAAAGGCTGCAAGAAATGATGGGCAATCTCAGTACCGGCAGCGCTTTGAGCGCGTTTGAACGGATGGAAGAGAAAGTCATGGAGCTAGAAGCTCGCTCCGAAGCAATCGCAGAACTCGGAACTAATGATTTAGAAAAGAAGTTTCTCTCTCTCGAAGGCGCCGACGATGTGGATACCGAGTTGGCGGCGATGAAAGCACAAATGCTTCCGGGCAACAATACACCCAAATTGCCGTCGAGGGAGCCGCCCGCATCCTGAACCCCAGACAACAGAACAAGAGTCGGGACGAGCAAAAACTTCTCAACAGCCTAGCTAGAGATGGCTCGAAGCCTGTTGGGGAATTCCCGGATCGAAGTTAAACTCAAGAGGTAGGTGCATGAATAAGCTTGCCTGCATCACATTACTCGATCGCTTTAAACTGGATTTATCTGTCTGCAAAAATTGCCAAAAACTAAATCGCACTAAAAATCTGACCAGAGTGAATTTCACAACTGCGGGCTAGGGCTATCAAGCCTGCTTTCCGCCTACTTCGTACACCTCACCCAGGAAAAATAGCATTATGGGATTATTTGACCGCATTAGCCGAGTCGTCAAAGCCAATCTTAACGATCTGGTCAACAAAGCTGAAGACCCGGAAAAGATTTTAGAACAGTCTGTTACGGATATGCAGGAAGACTTGGTGCAGTTGCGTCAGGCCGTTGCCAGCGCGATCGCCACTCAAAAGCGTACCCAGACTCAGTACAATCAAGCTGAATCTCAGTCTAACCAGTGGCAGCAGCGCGCTCAGCTAGCCCTGCAAAAAGGAGACGAGACTTTGGCCAGGGAAGCGCTAGTTCGCAAAAAGTCTCACGCTGAAACGGCGGCTACCCTGAAAGCCAGTCTGGATCAGCAATCGGCTCAGGTGGAAAGTCTCAAGCGCAACTTGATCGGTTTGGAGAGCAAAATTTCCGAAGCTAAGACTAAGAAGGATATGCTCAAAGCGAGGATATCCGCTGCTAAAGCTCAGGAACAGCTCAACAATTCCATTGGCTCCCTGAATACTGGCAGTTCAATGGCAGCTTTCGATCGCATGGAAGAAAAAGTTTTGCAGATTGAAGCTCGCGCGGGGGCTTCGGCAGAACTCGCCGCCGGCGGCAGCAATTTAGAGGAACAGTTCCGCTTGCTTGAAAGCGGCGGTGATGTTGACGACGAGTTGGCTCAGATGAAAGCTCAACTTACCGGGGGTTCTGTGTCTCAAGGTCAATTGCCTGCAGCGGGTAAAACGGCAGCAGCTAGTAGCTCGGAGTCGAGCCCGGTGATTGATGCTGAGTTGGAAGAATTGCGATCGCAGCTCAATAAAATGTAAATCTCTATCAAAATTTACTTATTTCTCAGATCGCAGGTTTGATAGAATGCTCCGCCGACCTACAGGACTAGCTTGGGAGGTCGGAGTTTTTTTGACTAATTTTCACTAATTTTATCATTCACAAAGTAGGAATTATGTCAACTATATTTATATTGATTTAAGGAATTAAGTGTTTAAAAAGTGATAGAGTAATTTTATTCCTTGCAAGATGGCTAGCTTGGGAGGTCAATCGATTTTAGATTTTAGATTTTAGATTTTAGATTTTAGATTTTAGATTTTAGATTTTAGATTTTAGATTTTA
>NZ_JAUBUY010000117.1:0-1583 GCF_036705565.1 Microcoleus sp. AT8-B5 | reverse complement strand
AATACATAAATATAATTGCACGGAAAAAATTAATTAGGATTGCTCTAGGTCTAGAAAATCATTTAGGATTGCTATATCCAACTTAAATACCTCCCCGGAGGCTAAGCTGTTCGACCTTTAAAGGAGGATAGTAGGGGGCCCAGCGTCATTCGATTTTAGATTTTAGATTTTAGATTTTGGATTGACTTGCGCGAGATAAATTCGGGGGACGCAAGGATTTGAGATTTTAGATTTTGGATTGATTCCACGGATAAATCACGTGGCGGGTACCATCAAGAAATTCTTGGTCAATAAGCGTTTCCCATGTATAGTAAGTGTTCGCGAATGGCGCACCTTACCTGGATCGTTAATGGTTTAAATGCTCCACAGCTTAGCGAATTTTGGATAACCTGCTTTTCCCGAACGATATCGACTAAACGCATCTTTCAAGTCAATCAAAGCATTTTGATAAACTCGACTATACAACTGGTTCATCCAAACGAATTTAGGCTGTTTCTTGACGTGGTTGGTGAGAATTTTTTTGACTTCGTTGAGTACCTTGGAGTCAGAAAGCTTCCCATTGCTATACATTTGGGTTCTCCGGCTTAATCCACAATTAAATACTACGTGCCAAAATCCTAGGTGTTTGGTCACCAAGGTTGCTTCATTGTTATTCAATTTTAGCGATAGTTTGACGCCAAATATAGTTAAACTTACTTGGAGCTGCTTACTTGATTCACTATAGAGGAATCCGAACAAGGATCTATACCCTCTACAATATTCTTAACTTTAGCTTTGTATTTCCGCAGTCCGTAGAGGCGGGAAGAAAAACAGTGGATTATCGAAAGCAAGTCTTGAGTCAATTCTTCATGCGGTGAAAGGCTTTCGGCGTTGGCGACGATAATTGTCCCGCCATTCCACTCTAGAATTTGCTCGACAAGTTCAAAACCAAATCGGCACAGGCGATCTTTATGGGCCACGTACAACACCCTAACATCGCCCAGCATCGCCCATTGTAAGATTTGCAGAAATTTGGGACGTTTGAAATTAAGTCCACCCCCAATCTCCTGAATGGAGTCTGTGATAGCAACTCCTTGCGCCAAGCAGAATTGTTCCATAGCTTGTGTCTGACGAAGTAAGTCTTGTTTTTGTCCAGTGGACGAGACGCGACAATATACGATCACCCGATGGGGTGGCGTTTTACCGGTTTTGAGGTTCCGGACTATATTTAGGTGACTTTCTGAATAAACACGCTGGTTACCCAGTGTCCTCTCAGGGATTAACTTGCCTTCCTTTTCCCAGCGCCGTAACGTAGAGCTTGAGACTCCCACTAATTTTGCGAATTCTGCCACTTTCCACATAGAACTTTCTCTCGGCGATTAACTATGGACAAGTTTAGCAAATTATTTGACACTTAAGTCTTGCTCAAATGCGATAGTAACCCCTAATCATAAGGATGGTCGCATCGGGTGAGCGACATCCCCTAAGCTGTGGAGCATTTAAACGAGTAACGAGGCTTAGGATCGGGAATTAAATAACTTACAATTTTAATTGTTATTGTGGGATGGGCTCTTATAGCCCGTCCAAAAAGGACGGGCTATAAG